>JAZQUE010000226.1:0-5171 GCA_045631145.1 Eubacteriales bacterium | reverse complement strand
CGATTTCGGCAGGTAATACGCAGAGACAGATACAGACTATGGTTGACTTCGGCTCGACGGTGCTTTGCTGTACTCCCTCCTACGCTATGTACCTCGGTGAAACTATCGAAGAAATGGGACTGAAGGACAAGCTTTCTCTCAAGGCTGGTATCTTCGGTGCAGAGCCGTGGACGGAGGAAATGAGAGCGCAGATCGAGGAAAAGCTCGGACTCAAGGCGTACGACATTTACGGTCTTTCGGAGATTATGGGCCCAGGCGTTTCTTATGAGTGCGAATATCAGTGCGGTATGCACGTATGTGAGGACCACTTTATCCCCGAGATAATCGACCCCGATACGGGCGAGGTAAAGGGCCCCGGCGAGGACGGCGAGCTCGTATTCACCACTATCACCAAGGAGGGCTTCCCTCTCATCCGTTACAGAACGAGAGATATCTGCTCGCTTAACTACGAGCCTTGTAAGTGCGGAAGAACCCACGTCAGAATGAATAAGCCTCACGGAAGAACCGACGATATGCTCATTATAAGGGGCGTTAACGTATTCCCCTCACAGATTGAGGAGGTACTTCTCAAGGTGGGCGGCGACGTTACTCCCAACTACCAGATAATTGTAGACAGAGTAAACAACAACGATACGTTTGAAGTAAAGGTTGAGATGAGCGAGGCACTCTTCTCGGACGGCGTAAAGGGAATAGAGCGAGTTGAAAGGATGATTTCGGAGAATCTCCGTTCTACTCTCGGCATCGGGCCCAAGGTAACTCTCGTCAACCCCAAGTCGATAGTTCGAAGCGAGGGCAAGGCGAAGAGAATAATTGATATGAGAAAACTCAGTTAAGGAGGAAAGGGTATGTTTATAAAACAGCTTTCTATTTTCGTTGAAAATAAGTTCGGCAGACTTGAGGCTATTATAGACGCACTCGGAAAGAGTGGAGTGAACCTCAGAGCACTCTCTATCGCCGACACTACCGACTTCGGAATACTCCGAGTAATCGTTGACGACACCGATAAGGCGAAAAAAGCGCTCGATGAAATCGGCGTTATCGCAAAGGCAACCGACGTTATCGCAGTTTATATCGACGATAAGACGGGCGGACTTGCAAAGGTTCTTCGCTATCTCACCGAGGAAAAGATAAGCGTCGAGTATATGTACGCCTTCCTCGCAAGAGATACCTCCCGTGCTCTTATGGTGCTAAAGGCTGACGACGAGGCGGCGGCAGAGAGAGTTCTTACCTTGAAGGGTGTTGAGATATTCGACCCGAAGGAGCTTTAATAAAAAGAGCGAAGAGTTTAGAGTTATGATTGGCTATGCCAAGCTATGATGCACCTTCGGTGCAGTTTAAAGAGAATAGGACGAGGAGCTTTAACAGCTCTTCGTCCTGCTTTTTTAGTTAAAGCCGTAGCATTCAACACGGTCGAGCCACTCGTATTTTTTAAAATAATATTTTTTCTGTATTCTGTCAAAAGCCGAGGTGTAAACAGAGTACTCTACCTTGTCGCCTATCTTTACGCTTCCCTTTATTTGAGAGGTTGATGAGAGAATACGGAAAAACTGTGATATAGTATCCTCGCTCGAATTTTCTTTAAAAAATACGCCTCTTATAAATCTTGATGACGACGAAAGGTCACCGGGCAGTCCTATACCACCCATACCGAAAGAGTACGGAGTAAGAGAAAGGCTTTTTGAGAAGCGGTTTACGGGAGGGTCTGCCGTAACGCCGAGAAAGTCACATAGGCGCGTTAAATGATAAGGAAATTCGGGGTTATTCGTCAAAACGCCGACGGGGTTATCGTATATTTTCAGTCCCTCTGCCGTCGGCTCGACGGTTATGCTCTCCTTTTCGTCGGCGACGAGAAAATGAAGGGGAGAAGGGGGGATCTCCTTCGAAAAAGCCTCCTTCGTTATATTCACAGAGGACAAAAGTGTCCTCGCTTCCTTAACCGTTTCGCATCTCGTGAGAAGGAAGGGAATAAGCTCGTAGGAGGGAATATTGGTTTTGTCCCCTCTCTTTTCGTTGTAGTGGGCGTTTCCCTCGAAGTTAAGCCCCGCCACTCCAAGTCCCGACGAGTTCATTCCCTCGAAAAATAGTGGATAGCCGTCAACGACCTTCGCCATACCGATGACACCTTCCTTCACGAATGGCTCTTCACCGAAGCCCTCCGTCCAGTCGAGGTTACGACCGAAAAAGCGAGGGGTGTTTATAGCAGTACACAAAAAAATCACTCCTTTTTTCTATTTTGCCCCGAAAAAAAGGAGTGATACAAAAAAAGAAGGCGAAAGCCTTCTTTTTTATCCTCTGTAAATCTTATCAATGAGTCTTTAGTTACATTCAGCCTCCAACGGTCCTGCAAGGTCCTTAAGGAAGAAGAGACGACCCGGAAGAGTGGGGATGTAGGAGGAGGTTATCCAGGGGCTCGTTCCGTGACGGAGAGTCATCCAGAGAGAAAGTCCCTGCCACTGCATACCTCTGCCGAGAGTTCCGTCTGCACCGCCGATAGCGTAGTCTGCCTGAAGGAAGAGACCTGGGCCTATGGTGTTTGCACGGCAGGGAACGAGGGTGGTACGCGACTTGAAGCTTGTGTAAGCGTTCTGCTCAACTGTGAGGGGATGAATTTTAGCGGCAATTCTGTAGGGCTGTGCCTTCCATTCCGCCTCGGTGGCGTATTCTCCTGCGAAGGTGGGCTCCCAGAAGGCGATATGGCAAACTCTGCCGATACCGTAAACGAGAACGAGCTTTGCGCCCTCCGCCTTAAGCTTTGCTATCTTTTCGGGATAGGTGGGAAGGTTTTCTTTAGTTGCGAAGTTACGCTGATTCTTCGGAACCGTGAGCTCTCCGAGGGGGTTGAAGAGAGCGTTCTCCATAGCGTACTGGAATGCGCCGGGGTTATCGGAGGGGAGAGTGTTACCCTCGCTGTCTGCCCACTCGTCCATATTGAAGGTATAGACGTGGTCACACTTTACCTGCCACTCCTTGAGGAAGTAAACTACCCACTTATACATTCCCATAGGTCCTACGGGAAGAATAAAGGCAATCTTTTCGCCGTTCTCGCGTGCACGCTTAATCTGAATTGCAATTTCGTGTCCCATATAGGTCTCGAATTCACCAAGCGAGTCGCACTTTACGGGCTCGAAGCCCTTGTTCCAGAAGCTCTGGGGCTCACATATTTTTTCGGGTGCGTCGATACAAGCGTCGATTTTTTCGAAGTCCCAGCCTGCAGGGTAGAAGCCCTCGAGAGCCGAGCCTTTAACGGTAGAATTAAAGTTCATAATTTTTTCTCCTTTTACGGTAAATATCTTTTTGTTGTGCCTTTGAGGTATACCTGACACTGACGGAAGCCTTCCGCGTAGTCTGCTCCGCACTGGAAGCCTCTGTATCTCGAGCAGGTCTTGACCATATCGGGGAAGTCGATGCCGTCGTGGTCACGCATCCATACTATCTGCGATTCGTGACACTCGAGCATTTCGAGCTTCTTGTCGATGTAGGGGGTGACGTCAACGTATTCGGTGGGGTTGAAGTTAACTCCCGCAAGGGTGTCCATATAGTAGATGGGAACCATCTTTGCCTTTCCCTCAACTCCGACGTCGTAGTTGGGAAGCGTTGCGGTGAATGCCGCGTCAAACGCAAGGCGTGAGACTGCGGTATGGTCGGGCATATAGTCGTCGGGGTCGTGAGTGATAATGAAGTCGGGCTTGACCGCCTTTATCACCTTTACAACCTTGTCACGAGCCTCTTTGTTGTTGTCGTAGATCTCAAGGTCGTTGAAGCCTCCCCACATTACCTCGAAGCCTCCCATTTCGGCGCTTCGTCTCGCCTCTCCCGCACGCATTACGGAAAGCTTGTCGGGGGGAATTATCTCGTGTCCGAGATTTCCGCTTGAAAGATGGCAAACGACTACTCTGTCGCCTCTTTCACGGCACTTAAGCAGTGTGCCTGCGCAGGCAATCTCCATATCGTCGGGATGACATGAAATTACAAGAACTGTATACATGTTAAAACCTCCTTACTCTTTTATAATATATCAAAACCTCTTGCATTTGAATATAAAATAGGATATAATAATTATAAAATAAGCCACGGGAGAAAATCATGAATGGTAATTTTGTAAGACTGAAGTTTGACACGGTGTTCAAGGTGGAAAGGATAATTACCGCCTTTTATATGGAGCTTTCAAAGGACTTCTTTTACGAGGGAGAGAGTCACGATTTCTGGGAGATGGTATATATCGACAAGGGGCAGGTAAGCTGTACCGCCAACGAGAAGCGATTTACCTTAAAAAGCGGAGAAATCACCTTTCATAAGCCGGGTGAATTTCACAACCTTTCGGGTGACGGTGAGGTGGCGCCCAATATTACGGTGCTTACCTTTGAGTGTAAAAGCCGTAATATGAGGTCGTTTGAAGGAAGGATATTCAGGCTTGATACCGAGGAAAAAACGCTTTTCTCGACGCTTTTCGAGGAGGCGCTTTCGATATACCGAATGGAGAACGAATACGACCCTCTCGTGCAGAAGATGACGAAAATAAAAAGCGCTCCCTTCGGAGCGAGCCAGATGACCAAGAACCTTCTTGAAATATTTCTCATAAAGCTCAAGAGAAATAAGGATAACGTAACGAAGGAGATGCGAAGCGCCCACCTCATAAACGGGGTGAGCGTGCCCGACGAGGTGGAGGAGATACTGTCGCTACTGAGTGGCAGTCTCTATAAAAGAGTGACGATAAGCGAGATCTCCCGTGAGCTCGGAAGAAGCCCGAGTGCTCTCAAAAAGCAGTTTTCGAGCGTTTTCGGAGTGGGTATTATCGAATACTTCAACTCAATGAAGATAAAGGAAGCAAAAAGGCTTATCCGCGAGGGAAAAATGAATTTTCAGGAGATTTCCGAGGCACTCGCCTTCGATACCCCGCAGTATTTTTCAAAATGCTTCAAGGACCGCACCCGCCTCACACCCGGAGAATATAAGAGGTCGATAATGAAGTAAAAAAAGGTTTTGGAATATCCAAAACCTTTTTAAATGCAGAATTAAGGAAGGCTTTGACCTTTTGGGTCAAATCCTTTTCATTTTTTGTTTTTTTCGTTTGTAAGACCTGCAATATAGTCGAGTGAAACGCCGTAGTATTTCGCAAGAAGTATTACTCTGTCAAAGGGAATAGGTCTTTTTCCGTTTTCATATTGAGCGTA
>JAZQUE010000225.1:0-3166 GCA_045631145.1 Eubacteriales bacterium | reverse complement strand
GTTTTTCGGCGATTGCATATAACGTACTCTTCACAAGGCTTGACGCTAAAATAGCGGTGCTTATTTCTATTTTAGTCGCGGTTTTCCTTTATTTTGTAATAATTTTCTTATTAAAGGGAATAAAAAAAGAGGACGTAATTATGCTTCCCAAGGGAGAAAAAATTGCAAAGGCGTTAACTCGGTTAAAACTTCTCGGTTGAATTTTATCATAACTGCATAATAAATTACATTCACTTTGTGCAAAACGACCTAATTTTTTTACTTTTTTTGTAAATTGTTAGTTTTTTTGCCAAAAACACTTGAAAAAGTTTTTTAATAGTGCTATAATTCTCCTAACCACTAATAAAAGAAAGGGTATAAAAAAATGAACAAGACACAACTTATTGAAGCAGTAGCCGCAAAGGCTAATATTAAGAAGAAGGAAGCAGAAGTTGCTATCAACAGCCTCGTTGACGTAATCACCGACGCTCTTGCTGATGGCGAAAAGGTTCAGCTTACCGGTTTCGGTTCTTTCGACGTTAAGGAAAGAGCTGCACACGACGGCGTTAACCCCTTCACCGGCAAGACTATGCACTTTGAAGCTACGAAGAAGCCCGTTTTCTCTGCAAGCAAGGCTCTCAAAGACGCACTCAACAAGTAATAATCTGTGCGACTTGACAAATATCTTAAGGTAACCCGCCTTATTAAGAGACGCACGGTTGCCAATGGTGCTTGTGACGATGCCAAGATTACGGTCAACGGCAGAGTAGCAAAAGCATCCTACACAGTTAAAATAGGTGATGAAATTCAGATTTCTTTCGGCGAAAGGACTTTAAAGGTCAAGGTTCTCTCTCTTGTTGAGTCTATCCATAAGAGTGATGCCGCGTCGATGTATGAAGTCATTGAAAATCAGTGAATATTTTAGCTCTCTCTCCCATATGATTTACTATCATATGGGAGGTTTTTTTATGAGCTTATCAGAAAACTACGTTTCCGTTTCCAACAGACGGCAAATTCAAATAAAAGGAATTAAAGATATTACTTCTTACGATAGTGAAAAGATTATTTTCGAGATTGAGGACGGTACACTTATTCTCGTTGGAAACTCTTTCAACGTAAAAAAAGTAGACGTTGAAAACGGCGTTGCGGAGGTTACGGGAGAGCTCACCTCGCTTTCCTTCGACGAAAAAGGCGTAAAAATAAATAAATCGTTTCTGACTTCCCTTTTTAAATAATATGCAAATATATATTTCAAATCAGTATTCATATTTTTTAAAATCGCTTTTATTTGGAATTCTTCTCGGTATAATTTATAATATTTTTTCGGTCTTTCCCCTTGCATTAAAAAAAGAGAAGACCTTCTCCTTTCTTACAGATTTTATTTTTTCTCTTATCGCAGCCCTTGGAAGTATCGTTTTGAGCTTTGATGGGAACGGTGGAATATATCGTTGGTACTCCTTCGCCGCAGCTGCATCGACTTTTACTATATACAGTTTAACTGTCGGTAAGGTATTTTTCAAAATTGAAGAGTTTATAATAAGAGGAACAAAAAGGATAATATATACTGTTTTCAAAAAAATCTATATTGTACTTGACTTTTCTGTAAAATTTGTTAAAATAAATATACAGAGCTACAAGTCAAAAGTATACTTTAAGAGATTTAAACGCAGTCTTCAAAGCGGTTTTAAATGAGAAAGGAGAGTAAATGAAAAAAGAAGTGATTCAAAAAGAAAAGCAAAAGCTTAATTTCTGGATAAAAGTCGCTATGATTTTCATTTCGGTTTTCTTCCTCGTTGCAATCGTTAAAATGAATATGCAGATAAACGATATGAAGGCAGAGCTCGAAACCGCGAAGGCCGAGGTTCTCGAAAGACAGCTCAGCATTGAGAAAATTGAGTCTGAAATAAGCGCTTTCCCCGAAAGCATTGAGGACCTTGACGAGGAAGCTATAAAGAAAATTGCGAAGGAGCAGCTCAATCTTCAGGATAGCGACGTAATCATTTTTGCAAACAGTCAACCCAACTAAAATGACAGGTATCCCCTGTCATTTATTTATGGAGTAAAAGATGAGAATAATAAAAGAAGAAAAAGTAATTTCCGAGGTAAAGCGTCTATTTCTGGAGGCTAATACGGTTATCCCCCACGAAATCACAAAAAGGCTCAAGGAAGAAAAAGAAAAACAGGAAAGTGAGCTTTCTGCTTCGGTTACCGAGGTTATAATAACGAATAACGAAACGGCGGAATTGAAAAGACTTCCTATATGTCAGGATACCGGTATGGCGGTTCTTTTCGTAAAGGTAGGAAACGACGTACATATAGACACGGCACGCTCTCTTGCAGAAATAATAAACGACGGCGTAAGAGAGGCTTACAGAGACGGCTACTTCAGAATGTCGGTTGTTAAAGACCCTTTGATGCGAGTAAATACGAACGATAACACTCCCGCAGTGATTTATACCGAAATCGTTTCTGGGGACAAAATTGAAATCACGGCTCTCCCCAAAGGCTTTGGAAGTGAAAATATGAGCCAGATAAAGATGTTCAACCCTACTGCATCGAAAGAGGAGATAATAGACTTTATCGTTCGGGTCGTCAAGGATGCAGGAGCGAACCCCTGCCCTCCTATTATCGTTGGTGTCGGCATCGGCGGAACCTTCGATTATGCGGCGGTACTTGCAAAAAAGGCTCTTGCGAGGTCTATCGAGGCAAGTCACGAGCTTGATTTCTATAAAGATATAGAAAACGAAGCCCTTGAAAAAATAAACTCTCTTAAAATCGGAGTACAGGGGCTCGGCGGCCCTACTACCGCACTCAAGGTCAACATCGAGACCTTCCCTACTCACATTGCCGGTCTTCCCGTTGCGGTAAATATTTCTTGTCACGTTACAAGACATAAAAGCGTTATAATATGAAAATAAGCCACCCTCTTGGCATACCTGCCGTAGAGCAGGTATGCAGTTATGATCGCCTTCGGCGAGTTTAGAGTTATGATTGACTACGCCAAGCTATGATGTGCCTACGTCACAGTTTGAGTTAAGCTTGCGATTATATCATAACGTTTGCGAAGCAAACTTATAACGGCGAGTTGAAAACGAGCTTTATAGCTTATAACTAATAATGAATTTGTGTCTACATATACAGTGCTTGTCAAGAAAAAGGATAGAGAAATCTAAACATTTCTCTATCC
>JAZQUE010000224.1:0-7103 GCA_045631145.1 Eubacteriales bacterium | reverse complement strand
CCTTGGGAGTTACCTTACCTACGAGGATGTCGCCCGAATGTACCTCTGCGCCGATACGAACGATACCGTCGGCATCAAGGTCCTTGAGCGCCTCAGGTCCTACCGAGGGAAGCTCTCTCGTAATCTCCTCGGGGCCGAGCTTGGTGTCTCTTGCCTCGTGAGAATATTCTTCTATATGAATAGAGGTGTAAATATCGTCTCTTACAAGGCGCTCGTTGATGAGAACGGCGTCCTCGTAGTTATAGCCTTCCCAGGTAACGAAGCCGATGAGGGCGTTCTTACCGAGAGCTACTTCACCGTTCGAGGTCGCAAGACCGTCGGCGATTACTGCGCCCTCCTCTACCCTCTCGCCCTTCGATACGATAGGACGCTGGTTATTACAAGTACCCTGATTGGTACGCTTGAACTTGATAAGCTTATAGGTATCGTCGATACCGTCGTCGTTCTTGATTACGATTTCGTCGGCGGTTACTCTTTCAACAACGCCTGCACGCTTTGCAAGAACGGTAACGCCCGAGTCTACCGCCGCCTTGTATTCCATACCCGTTCCGACGATGGGTGAGTCGTTCATCATAAGGGGAACAGCCTGCTTCTGCATGTTCGAGCCCATAAGTGCACGGGAGTTGTCATCGTTTTCAAGGAAGGGAATGAATGCGGTAGCAACCGATACGACCATCTTGGGAGAAACGTCCATAAAGTCAACGTCTTCAGCGTCAACTACGACGATTTCTTCTCTCTGACGTGCAGTTACCTTCTTATTAACGAACTTGCCGTCGGCGTCGAGGGGCTCGTTAGCCTGTGCTACGATATACTCGTCCTCTTCGTCGGCAGTAAGGTATCTTACCTCCTTCGTAACGATACCCGTCTTCTTGTCAACTCGGCGGTAGGGCGCCTCGATGAAGCCGAAGGGGCTGATGCGTGCGAAGGTGGAAAGATAGGAGATAAGACCGATGTTAGGTCCTTCAGGTGTCTCGATGGGACACATTCTTCCGTACTGCGTATAGTGTACGTCTCGAACGTCGAAGGATGCTCTGTCTCTCGAGAGACCGCCCGGGCCGAGTGCCGAAAGACGTCTCTTGTGAGTAAGCTCGCCGAGGGGGTTACCCTGATCCATAAACTGTGAAAGAGGAGACGAGCCGAAGAAGTCCTTGATAGCCGAAACGACGGGTCTTATATTGATAAGCGCCTGAGGAGTTACCGAGTCCATATCCTGAATGGTCATTCTCTCCTTGACGATCTTGTCCATACGGAGGAAGCCTATTCTCATCTGGTTCTGAAGAAGCTCACCGACAGAGCGGAGTCTTCTGTTACCGAGATGGTCGATATCGTCCTTCGTGCCTATTTCGTGATAGAGACATACGAGATAGTTGATAGACGAGAGTATATCGGCTCTTGTTACGTTCTTGGGGATGAGCTCGTCACGGCGGCGAAGCATCGCCTCCTTGATAGCCTCCTCGCCCTCGCACTCCTCGAGAATTTCAAGGAGGGTCGTACGGTCTACCATTTCATTTATGCCGATAGACTTGACCTCGAAGGGAAGCACCTTGTCGGGATGTACCATTCCGTTGGAGAACACCTTGATTTCGGTGTCGTTCTCGCCCTCGACGAATACCTCGGTAATACCTGCGTATTCCATAGCCTCGCCCTTTGCACGGTCGAGCTTTTCACCCTTCTCGAAGATTATCTCACCTGTGAAGGGGTTCACTGCGTCACGGGAGAGAACTCTGCCTGCGACACGGCGGGAAATAGCAAGCTTCTTGTTGAATTTATAGCGTCCGACGGTGGATATGTCGTACTTCTTGGGGTCGAAGAAAAGAGCGTGAAGAAGGTTCTCGGCAGACTCCACGAGGGGAGGATCGCCGGGACGGAGCTTACGATATATCTCCTTGAGCGCTTCTTCATACGCACCCGTAGTCTTGCCCTCGCTCTTGAGGCGGTTTACCGTCTCGTCGATGAGGTCCTTCTGAATGGTATTCTTGATAACGGGGTCGTCGCCGAATATCTCAAGCACGTCGGCGGTTTCGCTGTATTCGCACGCAAGGGCACGGACAAGCACCGTTACGGGAATCTTGCGGTTCTTGTCTATTCTTACGTAAAATACGTCGTTGACGTCGGTCTCGTATTCAAGCCACGCACCTCTGTAGGGGATAACCGTTGCCGAATAGAGCTTCTTGTCCATCTTGTCAACCTCGATATTGTAGTAAATACCGGGGGAACGGACTATCTGGGAAACGATAACACGCTCGGCACCGTTGATAACGAAGGTACCGTTGTCGGTCATTACGGGGAAGTCGCCCATATATACGACCGATTCCTTTATCTCTCCCGTTGCTTTATTGGTCAGTCGAACGTTTACTTTGAGGGGGCAGGCGTAGTTAACGTCACGCTCCTTGCACTCCTCTACGGGATATTTGGGGGTATTGTCGATAGTGAAGTCTACGAAATCGATGTAGAGAGTACCCGAATAGTCTACAATGGGAGATACGTCGCGAAGCACCTCCATGAGACCTTCCTTGAGAAACCACTCATAAGATTTCTTCTGAACCTCAATAAGATTGGGCATATCGATAGCCTCGTCGATCTTCGAGAAGCTCATTCTGATATTTTTGCCGAGCTGTTTCTTTTTGAGACCCGCTGACTTCAGTTCTCTTTCATTGAGTTCTACAGCCATTAAAACAAATCACACTCCATTTCTTTTTTCTCCGCGACACCGTCGCAAAATGGTGCTTTATACAATGCAAAAAACGCCTTATTTTGAAAAATTTCCAAAGAGTTCAGAAAAAGTTTTCAAAAAATTTACTTATTAATTTTCCGTAAAAAGGGCATAGTTCGCAATTCTAATGCAGTATAATATGATATCACAAGCTTTTAAAAAAGTCAAGTGCTTTTTAAGAAAAAGTTGGCAAAAAAAAGAGATTGCTAAAAAAGAGCCGAAAAGGTTCTTTAAAAATGAATAATGAATATTTAAGATTGAAGAATTTAGGATAATTTGCCCTCGGGCAAATTTACAATCAATAATAATTTTGCAGTGAGCAAAATTTACCGAAATTATTCATTCTTCAATCTTCAATATTCATTAAAAAAGTTCGCATTTCTGCGAACTTTTTCGTTTTATCCCATTATCGGCATTTCAATTATATTCATTGAATTTATGACGTCGTAGTTTACGGTAACCTCGCTTTTGTGGTCGGCGTAAATTTCATCCGCAATCTCCTGATAGATTGCCGACTTTATATATTCCTCGTACTCAGCGTAGTCCTCCGAGAGAAGCTCCACTCTTTCAACGACGTATATTCCGCCGCCGCTTGGCTGGATAATCTTTCTCTCCCCTATCTCCATCTGAAGCACCGCCTCCTCGTAAGAAGCGTCGGAGGTGAAGCCCTTTCCGAAGGTGATGCCGTTCGGGTATTCCGACTGCGCACCGTCCTCGCTGAACATATAAAGCACGTCCATCGAGGTTCCGTTTTCAAGGTCGGTGAGAAGATTATTTGCGAAGGTTATCTTCTGGAGTCTTTCCTCGTCGGAAAGCGCCGTAGCGTTGCCGTTCTCATCATAATAGTACTCGTCGTCGAGGAATATATGCTTTACGGTGAAGAAGTTTTCGTTGTAGTATTCCTGATATCTTTCCTCGGCTACGGCGTACTCCCCTCCCTCGCCGATAAGGCGTCCGAAGCCCTTATCGTAGAGATAGGTGCTCTCGAGGTAGCTCTTGAGCTCCCCCTCGGTAAGACCGAGCTTTCCGAGATATTCGTTATACTCCTTTTCGCTCTCGAAGCCTTCCTTCATAGACGCGACGGAGCTCTCTATCTTCGCCTTTTCCTCGTCGGTTACCGTGTCGCCGTTCTTTACGGCGTACTCGACCACCCACGCAAACTGCATCATATCCTCGACTGCCATACGGGTTACCGCCTCGGCGACGTTTTCGTTACGGCCGCCGGGAGAGTCCTGCGTCCATATAGCCTCATTGTCTTCGGTGATGCCGAGGTAGTTATAGAGAAAGTCGTTCTTGTAGTTTACAAGGTGTGAATGAAAGACCTCTCTCGAAATCTCGGTGCTTCCGCAAACGAGTGCGGGGTCAGAAGGCTTCTCGGAGCAGGAAACGAGAAGCAAAAGAGCAAGTAAAAGAATTATAATTTTTTTCATAATAAACCTCTTTTTAAGAAAGTGTAGGTATCATCGCCATATTGTAGTTTCCGATTACCGTATCGTTGCGGTAGAAGCCGTCGAAGTTTTCAACCACTCTCTCTGCCTTGTCTACCGTCATAAGACTTGTATGAATGGTATTAACGCAGTTGTAGAAGTCGCTTTCAAGAAGGGGTACTCTCTTTATTATATAAAGGCTCGTGCCCTCAAGCTCGAACTCGTCCCATTCTCCCTCGGCGAGCGAAAACGCCACGTTCTCGTAGCCCTTCATCACGTCGGTGAAGACGCCCTTCGTGATAGTGTAGCCGTCGGGATAGTTCTTCGCCTGACCGTCCTCGCTCAAGGAGTAGTACTTATCAAAGTCCTCGCCGTTCTGAAGCCCTTCCCTGATAGAGTCGATGAGCTCACGCTTTGCCGTCTTTTCATCGTCGGTGTAATAGATAATATTGCCGTCCTGGTCGGTGCCTCTGTATTCGGTTCCTATTGCAATATGCTTGACGGTGACGAAATTCTCCTTATAATACTCGAGCATTCTTTCGGCAGATATCTGATAGTCTCCGCCGTCGGAATAGGCAAGGGAGATGCCCTTCTGAGTGAGGGCGTAAAGCTCGAGGTATTCTCTGTACATACCGAGGTCGATAGTAAATTTTTCGAGATACTTATTTACCGCCGCCTTCGAGCCGTACTGCTCTACTATGTCGTCGATAGCCTCGTCAATCTTCTTTTCACTCTCCTTATCGAGACCGCCCTTCTTTATGGCGTAGTCGGCGAAAAAGAGATTTATCATCATATTGGTATTACACTCAGTGAAAAAGTACTGGTCTACCGTCACACCCTCCGCCATCTCGTGCGCCCAGAACTGAAGGATATCGGTGGTAGTGCCTGCGTACTGCTGTAAAAGCTCGCTTTTCATCATCGCAAGCTCGTAGAAATAAAGGTTCTCGTCGTAGGACGCTTCCCCGTAGCTCATTACCGTTTCACTCTTTCTCGACGAGCAAGAGGTAAGGAGAAACAGGGTGGTGAGCAAAAGAGCCGTAAATCTTTTCATTTTCTATCCTCCGTTTTTAACATTATACATCGGAATTGTGAACATTTCTATCTTCAAAGCGTTTTATTATTTCTTCATAGCCGTCGGCGAATATTTCGAGGTCGGCAAGCACGTTCTTCTTGTCGGTCTTGAGAAGGAAATAGGGCTTAGAGGAAGAACGGAAGGAGAGCGAATTGTTCTTATAGAAAAGGCAGAGCGCCTCGGCGGGCTGAAGATGCTCGGCGTTTGTGTAAATATATACCGCCTCGCCGTTCTGAACCACCTTCAGAACACCCACTCTCGTCAGTCTTTTCCTTATCATAGATATCGCAATAAGGCTGGTCACGCTCCGCGAGGGCTCGCCAAATCGGTCGATGAGCTCGTCGATAAGCTCCGACACGTCCTCCTCGCTTTCGAGCTCGGAAATCTTCTTATATATATCTATTCGAAGCTTTTCGCTCGTGATATAGCTCTTGGGGATAAAGGCGTCTACCGAAAGGTCGATGACGGTGTCTATTTCGAGAGACTCCTCGACCTCCTCTCCCCTCTCGATTTTCATTGCCTCGTCGAGCATCCGTATATAGAGGTCGTAGCCGACACTGTCCATATGTCCGTGTTGCTCTGCGCCGAGGATATTTCCCGCGCCTCTTATCTCGAGGTCACGCATCGCTATCTTGAAGCCCGAGCCGAACTCGGTGTACTCCTTTATCGCCGAAAGTCGCTTTTCGGCAATCTCGGTGAGTACCTTATGGGGACGGTAGGTAAGATAGGCGAACGCCTTGCGGTTACTGCGCCCGACTCGCCCTCTTATCTGGTGAAGCTGGCTGAGTCCGTAGTGGTCGGCGTTCTCGATGATGAGGGTATTGGCGTTCGGGACGTCGATTCCCGTCTCGATAATAGTGGTACATACGAGAACGTCGATATTTCCGTCGTACATATCCCGCCATATCTCCGAGAGCTCCTCTCGGTCGAGGTGTCCGTGCGCCGTCGCAACGGTAACGCCCTCGACGTTGTCGATTATTCTCTTTGCTCTGCCGTCGAGAAGCTCGGTGTTATTGATGAGGTAGAACACCTGCCCCCCTCGCCTCACCTCTCGGCGTATCGCCTCGTAGACCGTCGCCTCGTCAAACTCTAAAACGTAGGTCTGTACGGGGAAGCGGTCACCGGGCGCTTCCTCGAGAAGCGACATATCCCTGATACCGCTGAGTGCCATATTGAGAGTTCTCGGAATGGGAGTTGCGGTAAGGGTGAGTACGTCCACTCCCTTCGCCATCTCCTTTAGCTTTTCCTTATGGGTAACGCCGAATCTCTGCTCCTCGTCAACGACAAGGAAGCCGAGTCGCTTAAACTCAACGTCCTTCTGGAGAAGCCTGTGAGTTCCGACGACGATATCGACACTTCCGTTCTTTATTCCCTCAAGCGCCTTCTTTATCTCCTTCGGAGTAGAAAAGCGTGAAAGGAGCGCAACGTTTACGGGGAAGCCTCTGAAGCGGGAGAGTATGGTGTTATAGTGCTGCCACGCGAGGACGGTAGTCGGTGCGAGCACCGCCGCCTGCATCGAGTCCATAACGCATTTGAAAAGTCCTCGGAGAGCAACCTCGGTCTTGCCGAAGCCTACGTCTCCGCAGAGGAGTCGGTCCATCGGAACCTCGCTTTCCATATCGCGTTTTATCTCCTCTACCGCCATAAGCTGTCCGTCGGTCTCGTCGTAGTCGAACGCCCCCTCAAACTCGGCTTGCCAAGGGGTATCGGGCGAAAAGGCGTGTCCCTTTATTGCTCGGCGGGCAGAATATAGCTTGATAAGCTCCTTTGCAATATCGCTCGCCGCAGAACGAGCCCTGCTCTTCGCCTTCTTCCATTCGGGCGAGCCGAGACGGTTGAGCCTGACGCTTCCTTCTGCGCCGCCGCCGATATATTTCGAAATTGAGTCAAG
>JAZQUE010000223.1:0-5385 GCA_045631145.1 Eubacteriales bacterium | reverse complement strand
ATTATTTCAAGTGTCGTCATGCTTTTTTACTCCAGAATCTCGTTCCCACGGACTTGCCGTCAACGATATCATAAAGAACCGTTGGGTTGTCGCCGTTCGTGATTATCATATCCGTACCCGCCGAGGTGGAAATTTCGGCAGCCTTTATTTTCGTTGCCATACCACCCGTTCCAAGCTCCGTACCTTTACCTCCCGCAAGCGCAATTATGTCGGGAGTAATGTCGTAAACCGAGGAAATGAGAGTAGCGGTTTTGTCTTTGTGAGGGTCTGCCGTGTAAAGCCCGTCAATGTCCGACAAAAGAACGAGAAGGTCTGCCGACACGTTTACCGCAACTATTGCCGCAAGAGTATCGTTGTCCCCGATACCAAGCTCCTCCGTTGCTACCGTGTCGTTTTCATTGATGATGGGAATACATTGAAGCTCAAGAAGCCTTGAGAGCGTATTGTGGAAATTTGTCCTTCTTACCTCGTCGTGAATGTCGTTTTCGGTGAGAAGTATCTGTGCAACCGTGTGATTAAACTCCGAGAAAAGCTTGTCGTATGTATACATCAACTCGCACTGCCCGACGGCTGCTGCCGCCTGCTTCGTGGGAATATCCTGAGGACGTGACTTGAGAGAGAGCTTTCCGACTCCCATACCTATTGCGCCCGAGGATACGAGAACGGGCTCGTGCCCTGCATTTTTGAGGTCACTTACAACCTCGCAAAGCTTTTCTATTCTTCTTATGTTGAGACATCCCGTCGTGTGAGTAAGCGTCGACGTGCCGATTTTTATAACAATTCTCATTATACTTCCTCGCAAAGTAAATTTTACCTATTTAGAATACAACAAAAGTCTCAAAAAGTCAACCTTTTATAGCCTTCATAATCTCTGAAAGCTCATCCTCCGTCATCCTTTCGAGAACGATTCCCTGAAGCTTCTCGGTAATCTTTTCGGGCGCATCGTTATTTTCGAGAAGTAAGTCCTTTTCTTTTCTCGATAAGGTCTTTACGTAGTATTCAACCTTACCGCCGTCACTTTTCGTTTCACACCGCCATACCGCAGCTATTTCCTTCGGAGTATGCGACCTCGTGTACTTGGCACTTTTCGGACTTTTCGTGAAATGCTCTTTTATTCTCTTTTTTACGTCTCTCGCACTTCCCGTGTAAAGACTCCCGTCCTCACACCTTAATATGTATATGTAGTACATAGCTTCATTCCACTATAAAACAGTTGTTTATAAGCCTCTCGTGACCGAGAGAGGGCTTATTTATGTAGTCGCCGTCATAGAAAAGCACCGTTGAGCTTCCGCCGTCGAGCATCGCTGCGTTTTCTGCTTTCTCTTCGAGCATAACCTCTTGAAGCACGTCAAGGTCACAACCTATACTCCAGCCTATCTGCCTGCCGTCAATGACAAGAAAGAGAAATTCGCCCGTCGCTCTCTGTCCTATTGCCGTCCTCGGCGCAATGCCCCAGCCGCCGCTTCCGTTTTTTATTGTACCTTCTCCGTTTACCACTATAAAAGGGGAGAAGGAAACGGCGCTTACAATATCGTTATCAAGCGCCCACTCTGCAGTGCAGTGCCTTAAAATAAAGAGTCCCTCGGAGTTTATTCCTATCATATTGTATACTGTTTCGTCGGGCTCGATGGGGGATACCAGAACACCATCCTCGATAATCAGTCCTGCAGGGGTTCCTCCGTTGGAGTCGTAGTTTGCGCCGTCCTTGAAGCCACCTCCGTTGAGTCCCGCCCGCGCTCCCGCATCGGTAACCATTCTTTTTACCGTCTGTCCCTTTTCGTACTGATAAGCGGTGTCGCGGAGCTTTACTCTCGTGGGGTCGGAAATTAGCATAACGTAGCCACGCCAGGTGCTCCCGCTTACTTCCTTGAGATAAATGCCCTCCTCAAGCTCCTCGTAGCCCTCGTCGGTATAAGAGGGGAGAACGGCCTCGTTTTCCTCGGGCTTTTCAATTTCGGTTCTCTCTGAATCGAGCCCCTCGTCATCAACCTTATTCTTTTCTAAAATTTCGTCTATCTTTTCATCCGAAATAAACCAAGTCGCAAGGTATTTATGATTCATCGTAGTCATAGCGGTACATACCCATATTTCCTGTAATCTCGGACTGAGTCCCTGAATTACAAGAAGGTAGAAGGCAACGAAAATGAGAATGACGAGAACTGACAAAGAGACTATTACCGTTTTTAATGCTTTCATAATTACCTCCGACGATTTTTACAATAATATTTTAATACTTATGACGGGAAAAATCAATATATGTTCACGCCCTTTTATTAAAACTTACAAAAAATTCAAAACTTAAAATTTCTTCTTGACATCATTTATCATTTATGATAAAATTAAAAAAATAAAAGTTTAAGTCGGAAGGGCTTTCGGTTAGAAGCACTTTATGTTGTCCGAATGAACCTTCAAGGGTTCTTTTTTTGTGGGCTTAGGAGAAGTATATGAACTACGTTTTGAAAAATGCAACAGTATTCTATAACGGAAAATTTGACCGTCTTGACATATCTGTTCGTGACGGTGTCGTTGTTTCCGTCTCTTCGTGTCCCTCCGATACAGCTTCAACAGTTATTGATTTTTCTGATAAGTTTATTTTTCCCGGTTTTGTCGATGTTCATGTACATCTTCGAGAACCGGGTTTTATTTATAAAGAGGACGTTTTGTCGGGCACTCTTGCGGCGGCGCACGGAGGCTATACTACCGTCTTTTCTATGCCAAACCTCAAGCCTACGCCCGATAACCTCGAAAACCTTTCGTTACAGCTTGACGCAATAAAGGAAAAAGCGGTAATCGAGGTAATTCCTTACGGTACGATAACCGTAGGAGAGAGCGGAGAAACACTTTCCAATATGGAAAAGATGGCACCCTTCGTTGCGGCGTTCAGCGACGACGGAAGGGGAGTGCAAAGCGCCGAGCTTATGGAAAGCGCAATGCTTGAAGCAAAGAGGCTCGGCAAGAAGATAGTAGCGCACTGCGAGGATAACGTACTCCTTCGGGGCGGATATATCCACGACGGAGAATACGCAAGGCAAAACGGACACAAAGGAATATGCTCCGAGAGCGAGTGGGGACCGATAAAAAGAGACGTCCCGCTGATAGAGAAAACGGGCGTTTCATATCACGTCTGCCACGTCTCCTCGAAGGAAAGCGTCGAGGTAATAAGAGAAGCTAAAAAAAGAGGCGTCGATATAACGGCGGAGACGGGCCCTCATTACCTGACTCTTAACGACTCTTCTCTCAAGGACGAGGGCAGATTTAAAATGAACCCACCCATACGAAGCGAGGCAGATAGACTTGCACTCGTTGAGGGAATAATAGACGGAACGCTCGATATGATAGCAACCGACCACGCACCGCACTCGGCAGAGGAAAAGTCGCGTGGACTCGAAAAGAGCCTTATGGGCGTCGTAGGACTGGAAACGGCATTCCCCATCCTTTATACGAAACTTGTAAAGAACGGCGTAATTTCACTCGAAAAGCTCATAGAGCTGATGTCACTCTCCCCCCGAAAACGCTTTTCGGTCGAGGGCGGAATTGAAATAGGAAAAAGGGCAGATTTAACTGTCTTTGATTTGAATAAAGAATATGAGATAAATACCGACGACTTCCTTTCAAAAGGAAAAAGCACCCCGTTTGAGGGAGAGCACGTTTTCGGTAAATGCGTAATGACAATGTACGGAGGAAAAATAGTATGGCAGGACAAATGAACAGAAAGATAGTACTTGAGGACGGAAGCGAATATTTCGGCTACGGCTTCGGAGATAACTCGGACAGAGTATGCGAGATAGTTTTCAATACCTCTATGGTAGGCTATCAGGAGATAGTCTCCGACCCCACCTATATGTATCAGATGGTAGTTATGACCTATCCCATTATCGGTACGGTCGGCGTTTCGGATAACGAAATGAAAACCCCCACTATCGGAGGACTTATCGTCCGTGAATATAACGACCTGCCCGCTAATTTCAGATACGTCAAGACTCTCTCTGAGGTAATGGAGGAGAATAAGATACCGGGCATATACGGACTCGATACGAGAAAGCTCACCCGAAGCATCCGTGATAACGGCTGCCGTAAGGTTCTCATCACCTCTATCGACACACCTACCGAAAAGGCGCTTGAGATAATAAAGAATACTTCTATACCCACCGACGGAGTATCTCGTGTAAGCTGCAAAAAGAAGTGGTATTCGAGAACCAATAACGCTAAATTCAACGTAGTACTCATCGACTGCGGAATAGAGCCGAATACAGTTGAGCTTCTCAACTCCTTCGGTTGTAACGTCGCGGTAGTTCCCTTCGACACCACCGCCGATGAAATATTCGGTATGAAGCCCGACGGTGTCTTCATTTCCGATGGCCCGGGCAGTCCCGAGGACACCGAAAGCCTTATATCTCTCGTAAAGGAGCTTCGCGGCAAGTGCCCGATCTTCGGTACGGGACTCGGACATCAGCTTATCGCCCTTGCTTACGGCGGTAAGATTGACAAGCTCAAGTTCGGACACAGAGGCGTAAACCACCCCGTTAAAAATCTTATCGACGGCGTAGTGGAGGTAACCTCGCAGAACCACGGCTACGTTGTAAATAAGGACTCTATCGCGAACACCTCTCTCGAGGTCGTTCAGATAAATATTATCGACTCCACCGTTGAGGGAATGAGAGATACCGCAGATAAGGTCTTCGGAATTCAGTATCAGACCGAAAGCGCGCTTAATTCGCTCGACGAGGGAAGTCTCTTTAGTCAGTTTATGAACACTATGAAGGAGGACAAGGAAAATGCCTAAGAGAACAGATATAAAAAAGATACTCGTTATCGGCTCAGGCCCCATCGTTATAGGTCAGGCGGCAGAGTTTGACTACGCAGGCACACAGGCTTGCCTTGCTCTCAAGGAGGAAGGCTACGAGGTAGTCCTCTGTAACTCAAACCCCGCAACCATAATGACCGATACGACTATCGCCGACAAAATATATATGGAGCCACTTACCCTCGAATACGTTGCGAAAATTCTCCGTTACGAGCGCCCCGACGCTATTATCCCCGGCATCGGCGGACAGACGGGTCTTAACCTCGCAACCCAGCTTCACCGCAAGGGCATTTTGAAGGAATGTCAGGTAGAGCTTCTCGGTACGAAGGTAGAGAGCATCGAAACGGCAGAGGACAGAGAGCTTTTCAAAGAGTTTTGCGAAAAGCTCGGCGAGCCCGTGCTTCCCTCCGATACCGTTAATACTATCGAGGTCGGACTTCGTGTAGCCGAAGAAATCGGATACCCCGTAGTTCTCCGTCCCGCATTCACCCTTGGCGGTACAGGCGGCGGCTTTGCCGATAATAAAGAGGAATGTGAAGAAATTTTAAAGAACGCACTCAAGCTTTCTCCCGTTCATCAGG
>JAZQUE010000222.1:0-4418 GCA_045631145.1 Eubacteriales bacterium | reverse complement strand
TGCTACGAAATCGCAGTATACCTGATGGGGAATTGTGGATGTACCTACAAAGCCTATTTTCTTAAGTGTAGTACCCTCTGACTTAAGCTCATCATTTAACTGCTTGAAGTTGATGATTGTAGCATTGGGATACTCTTCGTCGGGAACCATAAATACGGGGAAGCAACGAACCTTTGTGATTGCAGAGTTCATCTTTGCAAAAGGCTCGGATTCAGGTCCGCCTAAAAGTATTGGCTCGCCCTCTACGGGAATAAGTACAGAGCCTTTTTCAAACTGACCGCACCAGCCTGTAAGATACCAGCCGTTTGCAATGTTGAGCTCATCGAAATAGATGAGAGCAGCGTCAAGACCCTTTGCTCTGAGTATTTCTCTGATCTTTGCAAGTCTCGCCTGGGTTTCTGTCATGTTGTAATATGCCATAATATATTCTCCTTTTCTTGTCGCCTTGGCGACATTATTTTACATAAAATTATCGTCGAGCGGGAACATCGGGCGCCTGATATTCTTCATATGCATATCCTCAAGACGCTCGGTCGAGCTACCGGGCGTAAACGCCAGTATCGCGCGCTCGGCCACCTTCGCAAGCTCAGGGAAAAGATATCCGAGCTTAACTACTACTATTTTGAAGGGTCTGAAGTCAAGGTCAACCGACTCGAAAATATCGGGACGGCACATCGAAGCTCTGTTCTTCGTTATGACTACCGTAAACTTACCGCAGTCGAGTGTCACCGAAGGACCTTCATTTCCGCCTGTGTAGGAGAGAATGTCTCCTTTATGTATTATCTTACCGGTAATGACGGCGCTTTCACTGTTTTTATCAAGACTTCCGCCAACCTTTACGGTGACCTCGTCTCCGATTTCTTTCTTGTAGCACTCGTCGCAGGCGGCAGAATCTGCAATTCCTGCAATAAGCACGTTCTCTGCTCCCGACTTTATTACTCGGTTGAGCATATAAGCGTTGTCTCCCGAAGCACCTGCAGTGGTGTTGTCACCCGAGTCGGAAATGAATACCTGACGGTCGGGGTCGGCAAGAGCAATCTCAATAGCCTTTTCGGGCTCTGCCGTCTCAACGAGGAACTTGAAGTCGTATCTTGCGTCGTAGAATTTTCTTGCAAGCTTTTCAGCGTATTCCTTTGCAATATTCACGTCACTCTCGTGAGTTACCACAAAGTTCGGGCCCATATAAGGCTCGTCTATCCAGGGCTGACCGTTGAACACCTGAGCCGACATAATTCCGGGAACTGTTTTCTCAATCTCCTCGGCATACTCCATAATGCTCTTTAAGGGCTCGAGAGAGGTCTGTACCGCATCTCCGGGGATAACTACGTTTGCACGTGCTATCTGGGGAGAGGGGAGAAGCTTTCTTTCGATACAGTCGATAAGAAGTTTAAGCCCCTTTATCTGTGTTTCCTTGTGGTCGGTATGGGGCGCCGTACGGAAAGCGTTTATGGTGTTCGCCATCTTTACTATCTCGTCGGTGTTGTCTGCGTGGAAGTCCATAGCGAGCGAAAGGGGTACGTCGTAGCCCACCTTCTCTCTCACAAGCTTTACGAGATAGGTGTCGCCCGAGCCGATGTTCTCAACGTACATCGTTCCGTGAAGATAAAGCCAGATACCGTCAATATTCTCGGTAGGTATCGCATCAACAAGCTCGTGCGCAAGATGCAAGAAGTCCTTTTCAACTATCGCACCTCCGGGAAGCGCGTGAGCGTATATCGTAGGCACGATTTCTATATCCTTACCTTCAAGAAAATCGGAAATTTTAAGCTTTTGAAGCATCTCGTCGCCCTTGGCGTAGTCAAAGTCCTCAAGCCTCGTCGGTACGGGCGAAAGACTGTTACCCTCGCATTGAAGCGAACCGATTACTATTCTCATTTAATCACACCTTCTTTATTTTCTAATTTGATTATAAATCATATTAAAAACGAATTGAATACATTTATGTGTATAAAACATACACTTTTGTAAACTATTCTGCTTTCCTCACACTCTTCTTGTAGTCACTCGGGCTCATACCCACCTTCTTTTTGAATACCCTTGAAAAATAAAGGGGGTTCGAGAAGGAAAGAAGGTCGGAAATCTGAGTGAAGTTGTAGGCTTCGCCTCTGATGAGGGTCTTTGCTTCCTCGATTTTTATGCCGGTCACGTATTCACCCATAGTCATTCCCTCAAGAGCGAGAAAGATTTTTGACAGATACGTCCTCGAATAGTTTATCTCACGGCAAACCTCGTCGATATTGACCTTGTTGTAGAGAAGAAGGTCGAACTTATTTTTTATCTTAGATACGAGCTCCTCCTCCTTTGTTTGCGAGGGGGCAGAGGAGGGGTTGTAGTTTTGCCTGACGAGAAGTATAAGGAACTGCTCAAGATAGGTTCTTATCATCTGCTGACCGCCGATAAGAGCGTTGTCGGCAATCTTGAGCTGTTGATTTGACGGGTTGTTGAAGGGAATATCAAAAACGTTTTTTGCTTCGTCCAGAATGCTTATGATAAATCTGCACATTTTCTGCGAAAGCCTCAGGTGCTTGTCCCGAAACACCTGCATATAGGGGGAATTGCAGATAAAGCCGATTACGAAATAGGCGGTTTCCGTTCCCACCGCCTTGTGAACGTGGAATTCGTGAGGCTTATGGAAAACGCACTCTCCCGCCGCAACGGTAAAGGTTTTCCCTCCCGTTTCCACCGAAAGCGCGCCCTTTTCGACGTACGCCATCTCCCAGAAATTGTGCCTCTCACCCTTATATACGAACTCCTCCTTGAACTCAAAGAAGTTGAGTATCGCAATTTTGTGCACGCTTATTATGTTTGAAATCTGATGCTTTATATACTCGCCGTTCATACTTCCCTCTGAATACATTTTTACATATTTATTATACACTATTTAAAACTCAAAGTCAATGACTGTGAATGAAGAACTGACCGAGAAAAATTTACAAAAATTATATCAAAGCGTGTTTTAGATTTAACATTAGTGTAGTAAAGTCAAAAAAACACTGAAATAATATCGCAAAAAGAAAGGAAGTCTATGGAGTTTTTAGAATTTTTGGGGCAAATGACGGCGAACCCGCTATTGTTTGTTGCGGTGACGCTGACGCTCGGTGTTATTCTCGTGAACGGCTGGACGGATGCACCGAACGCTATTGCCACCTGCGTCGTGACAAGATGTATGCCTCCCAAAGCGGCAATACTTATGGCGGCAGTATTTAATTTTTTGGGCGTTTTCGTAATGACTCAAATAAGCAATAAGGTTGCCGTAACAATAACGAGTATGGTTGATTTTGGAGAAAACTCAGGAGAAACGGTAATCGTCGTTTTATGCGCGGCGATGCTCGCTATCGTTATCTGGGCGACGCTTGCCTGGGCATTTGGTATTCCCACGAGCGAGAGCCACGCACTGATAGCAGGTCTTACGGGAGGCGCTATGGCGCTTACGGGTCTTGACGCAATCGTCTGGAGCGAATGGAGCAAGGTGCTCGTCGGCATCGTGATTTCGGTCGTTCTCGGCTTTGGGCTTGCTTGGCTTATCGGCAAGCTTGTTACCCGAATTTGCTATAATATGAACAGACCGAAAACCGAACCCTTTTTTAAGGGCGCGCAGATTGCGGGAGCTGCGGCGATGGCGTTTATGCACGGAGCGCAGGACGGTCAGAAATTTATGGGCATCATTCTTCTATGCGTCTTTACCTTAGAGGGTGGGGGAGGAGCTGCGGCAACCTTTGCGATACCCGCTTGGCTTATGATAGTTTGCTCGATTGTTATGGGAGCAGGTACGGCGATAGGCGGCAAGAAGATTATCAAATCGGTAGGTATGGATATGGTAAAGCTTGAGAAGTATCAAGGCTTTTCGGCAGATATTGCTTCTTCGCTTTCTCTGGTTTTTTGCTCGGTGTTCGGGCTTCCCGTTTCTACCACCCACGTGAAGACCACCTCGATTATGGGAGTAGGAGTCGTTAAAAGAATATCGGCTATCAACTTCGGCGTCGTAAAGGAAATGGTTATGACGTGGATACTTACTTTTCCGGGATGCGGACTTCTCGCGTTTTTGGTAACGAAACTGTTCTTGTTAATATTTAACTGATTGAAAGGAAATGAGTATAATGACAAAGGCTGATAAATTTTATTTTGAAAACTTTTCGGAGTGTGCCGACCTTGCAAGGAAGGCTGCGGCTTACCTCGTTGAATGTCTTGAGAGCTATAACGCAGATAATATTGGAAAAATGCTTGAAGAAATGCACGTCTTTGAGCACAGCGCCGATATCAAGAAGCACGAAATGAACGAGGTGCTTGCCAAGGCTTTCGTAACCCCCGTAGACCGCGAAGACCTCGACGTTTTGAGCGGACAGCTTGATAACGTGCTCGACCTTCTCGAAGAGGTATTACAAAAGCTTTATATTTACGACATAAAAGAAATAGAACCC
>JAZQUE010000221.1:0-1118 GCA_045631145.1 Eubacteriales bacterium | reverse complement strand
GGTCTTCTCCGCCGTCGGTCTGTTCTACTGTTTCGGTTTCCTGAAGTGTTTCTTCAGCAAGCGCTTCAAGAGCGATTACCGCCATACCGAGTACCATAAGCACTGCAAGCACGAGGGCTATAACTCTGATAGCGGTTTTTGATTTCTTATTGAACAATTTCGTACTCTCCTCTCACCAAAATATAGGCGTTGCCGTCAACGGCAACAATTCCTCTTCCGTCACTTCCTCTGGGGATAATGGAATAGTTATTTTTTACGAGGGGGTCGTTATTATAAAGCTCCTTAGAGGAGGTAAGATCGGCTATGCCTTGGTCGTTAAAGGGAGAGATAGCAAGTACCTTTCCTGCACGGAGAATAATCTCGAGAGATGAGGTTTCAGCACCCGATGCCATAAGCTTCTGTCCGTTTTCAAGTAGTACTACCGAATACTTAAGGCTCTGAAGCTCTTCCTCGGTTACGGCGGGCACTTCGGGTTCGGGAATTTCTTCCTTCTCCGCTTCCCTTTCGTCGAGAATAGCGAGAACTGCGGTTTTCACTTCCTCGGTTATTTTAGGAATAACGGTTTCGTTTATGTAGCTGAGCGTTACGAGAGGGTCGGAGTCCGAATACTCGGCGCCGACGGTTAAAGCACCCACAACGAGCAGTGCAAGAACGAGGGTTGCCGTTAAAATCATTGATATCTTTTTCATTGGTATCACCTTATTTATACGATGGGTTTATTTGAAGTTCGTTATTCCCTTAGTGTATTTAGAGGTAATTTCAAAAGAAAATTCGGGAATTTTGGTTATAAGACCGAAGGTTTCTGTAATGAAGGTTCCTATCGAAACGTCGGTGGTTATAGACTCGGTAAGCTTAAGGAGTGCTTGAGAGGTGGTTATTATCTTCGAAAGGTTCGCTTCCTTGAACTGTGCGGGTATAATCTTCTGAAGAACGTCGCGGACAAATGCCGACTGTCTCGAAAGGCGTTCGCTCGAGGAGTCGCCCTTAAATCTGAGCATATTATATATATCTATACCCGAGGTAAGCTTATCACCCTTCTTAAAGGAAATGTTATATTTTTCTTTTCCTTCTTCGGTGTCTTCGGGCTCCGCCTCTTCTTCGGTAGGCTCGTACCAGAT
>JAZQUE010000220.1:0-1902 GCA_045631145.1 Eubacteriales bacterium | reverse complement strand
GTGTCATTTTTTCCGCAGCCTGCGCACAAAGAGGCGTGGTTGCGCTGTTATCGAGATATATCAAAAAAATCACCTCCTTAAAGCATTTTGAACGAATGCGCTCGGAGAAGCGCTATCACTTCTTCCTTCTTCTTTTCCTTAACGTACACTCCCCAGCTGCATCCGCCCGACGAAAGAAGGGCTTTTTTCCCGACTGTCGATTTTATTTCTTTTTCTTCGAGAAATTTTTGCGCCTTATGTGACACCGTGAGCGTTCCGAGATTGATAAAAAAGCTCTCCTCTTTTGCCACAGACTTTCTCCCCCTTTCCATGTCATATTATGCAAAGAGGGCGACACGAGTTAAAGGAGAGACAAAACTAATAAAAAAATATAATATTTTTTTCAAAAAACATTTACAAAATCGGTTCTGATATGATATCATTATATAATAAGAATAAAATTTTTAAAAAAGGAGCGAGTAGGCGTTATGGGCGTGATAAAAGATTTCTTCGGTTACATCGTGGATCAGTTTGCCGCTATTGCCTTTACCGACATCGTCGATATTATTCTTGTATCGGTGCTTTTCTATTACGTTACGGTATTTATCAAGGACAGAAGGGCAGGTAAGCTTGCTCTTGGAATTTTCCTTCTCTTTGCCATTCTCGGTATAAGTGCGCTTTTAAAGCTCAACGTTCTTGCCTACATCGTCGGTAACATCGTTCAGGTAGGACTTCTTGCCGTTTTCATTATTTTCCAGCCCGAGATACGCTCGATGCTCGAAAAGATGGGTAACGAGTCCTTCAAAAATCTCGCTCTCCGAGAAAACGCAGACGACGATGAAACTAAAAAGGCTATCGACTCGCTTTGTACTGCGGCGCAGGAGCTTTCGGCAACGAAAACGGGTGCACTTATCGTCATTGAAAAGGGCACGAAGCTTGGTGACACCATAAAGACGGGCGTCGTCGTCAACGCAGATATCAACGTTTTCCTTCTCAAGAATATTTTCTTTAACAAAGCACCTCTTCACGACGGTGCGGTAGTAATAAGAGACAACAGAATTTACGCCTGCGGCTGCTTCCTTCCCCTCTCCTACAACACCAATATAATCAGAAACGTAGGAACACGTCACCGCGCGGCGATAGGTATGAGCGAAAACAGCGACGCTATCGTTGTAGTGGTATCCGAGGAAACGGGTACGATTTCGATTGCAAAGGGCGGTAAGCTTATCCGAGGTCTCGATTTCTTCTCTCTCAAGCGTGAGCTCACGAGTGAGCTTATCATCGAAGAAAAGCACACCCTCAAAATGAAAATAAAGCTTCCCAAGAGCAAGAATAAGTAAAAGGAGCAGTGGAATGGACGAAAAGCGAAAAGAACAGATAAAGAAGTTTTTCACCGATAAGAACCTATATCTTCGTATCATATCGGTGCTTTGCGCCGTTCTCCTGTGGTTTTACGTTTCGGAGGTGGAAAGTCCCACTGCGGAAAAGACCTTCGAGGGCGTTACGGTTACCGTAAAAAACAAGGACTTGCTTCTTCAGGAGACCGACTTATCTCTTATATCCGACTCCCTTTTCGACACCACCGTCGTTTTGTCGGGTAAGAGGAGCACGCTTAACAAAATAGATTACGAGGACATTGAGGCGACAATCGACCTCGCGCGTGTCGGCGAGGCAGGTGTGCACGAGCTCAAGGTAACGGTAATTCCTCCGTCAGGCACAAGCGTTTCATCGGTAAACCCGAGGCATATAACGGTATCGGTTGACAGAACGGTTGCCACCGCCTTCGACATTGAGACCGACGTAAGATACAGTAATCTTCCCTCAGACTACACCCTGGGCGAGTGCATCGTTTCAGATACTCAATCGAAGCCCATTACCTCGGTTACGGTAAGCGGTCCCGCTACCGAAATTGAAAAGATAACT
>JAZQUE010000219.1:0-1505 GCA_045631145.1 Eubacteriales bacterium | reverse complement strand
TTCGTAGTTGCCGTCGGGAGAAACGAGAACAGAGGTCATCATCGCAAGTGAGCCAAACGCCGTCGATACCATATCGCTCATAACGTCGCCGTCGTAGTTCTTACAAGCCCAGATGTATCCGCCCTCGCTTCTTATAACTCTTGCGACAGCGTCGTCGATGAGTGTATAGAAATAGGTGATACCGAACTCTTCGAATTTTTCCTTATAGTCCTTATTGTAGATATCCTCGAAGATGAGCTTGAAGGTCTGGTCGTACTTCTTCGAGATGGTGTCCTTCGTCGAGAACCAGAGGTCCTGCTTTGTGTCGAGGGCGTACTTGAAGCAGGAGTGAGCGAAGGAGACGATAGAGGTGTCCTTATTGTACTGTCCCTGAAGCACTCCCGCACACTCGAAGTCGTAGATGGTCTCTCTCGTCTCGACGCCGTTCTTGTCGGTGAAAACGAGCTCTGCCTTACCCTCTGTTTCGGGGCGCATCTCGACTGCCTTGTAGACGTCGCCGTAGGCGTGACGGGCAATAGTGATGGGCTTCTTCCAGTTCTTTACGACGGGCTTAATCGAGTCGATAATGATGGGAGCGCGGAAAACCGTTCCGTCGAGAATGGCACGGATAGTTCCGTTGGGGCTCTTCCACATTTCGGAGAGGTTATATTCCTCTACTCTCTGCTTGTTGGGGGTAATCGTTGCGCACTTGACGGCAACGCCGTACTTTTTATTCGCATACGCTGCGTCGAAGGTAACCTTATCCTTCGTTCTTTCTCTTTCAGGAAGTCCGAGGTCATAATACTCTGTCTTTAAATCGACGAAGGGGAGAATAAGCTCGTCCTTTATCATCTTCCAGAGTATTCTCGTCATTTCGTCGCCATCCATCTCAACGAGAGGGGTGGTCATCTTTATTTTAGACATAACAATATCCTTTCTGTACGACATCATATTTGGGTTAAAACATAAAAAGTATAAAAGTTTTTGAAATTCCTAAAAACTTTTTTCAAAAAGTTTTTAGGCGGGTATAGGGCAGAGCCCTATTATAATCATTTTTACCCTTTCGTATATTTAAGAAGTCCGCCGGCAAGGAGCATCGCCTTCTGGCGAGCTGAAAACTCTCCGACGACCTCGATTTTCTCGCCCGTCGTCTTGTCGAGAAGGGTCATACTTCCCTTTTCAAGTCCCTCGAAGATACCCTGAAGCTCGAGGGTGTCGTTCTCGCCGAGCTTATCGTAATCGCTCTGGTTTTTGAAGGTAAGAGGAATGATGCCCGCATTGATGAGGTTCGCCGCGTGAATTCTGGCGAAGCTCTTTGCAACTACTGCTCTCACGCCGAGGTAGAGAGGAACGAGCGCCGCGTGCTCTCTCGACGAGCCCTGACCGTAGTTAGAGCCGCCGACTATTATCGACTGACCTGCCTCAAGTGCTCTTTCGGGGAAGCTCTCGTCGCATACTCCGAAGCAGAACTTCGAAAGATAGGGTATATTCGAACGGTACGGAAGTATCTTCGCACCCGCAGGCAT
>JAZQUE010000218.1:0-2853 GCA_045631145.1 Eubacteriales bacterium | reverse complement strand
TCGGCACGACCGCCCATAATCTCTTTGGCGCAGAGCTTCGCACCCTGCTCGGCTTCAATAATCGGCACACTTGCCACAGCTAAATGGGGGGACTTCTCGTCCCAATGTATGACGGCGTTCAGAGGTTTGCCGTAGTGCTGAATATGGAACTTCAGACAGTCCTTAAAAAAGTCGATTATTTCGGCTTTGCTTTTGCCCTCGAACCACTCGGGCGAAGCTGTATAAAGTCCGTCAAGCAGAACGATAGCGTTTGATTTTGGCGCTTTTGTAATCCCTGCTTTTTTGAGCTCCTGCGAAATACCTTCAGACCAATTTTCGCAGTGTAGCCCCTTGAAAAATTGGTTGAGTTTTGTGCGCTCCCAATCTATGTCAGACTTGTCAAAGTTGCGCCCTTTTTCGTGGTCGGCTTTCGTTCTGTTAGCTTCTATCTGCAGACCAAAAACTGCCGTCTTTTTGCGTTTTTCTACCCTATGAATTGCAAACATAATTACCTCACTTAATCCGCCCAAGACTTTGCTAAGTCTAACACACTAGACTTAGCTCCGCTAAATCGTGTGGCAGGGGCAAGCCCCTACAACCCCTTGAGCCGTTTTTCATAGAATAGAACACAGCTTGAAAAAAGCACCAAAAAGTGCTATGCTGTGTCAGAGGTGATTCTATGAAAAAGGCACTTGCGGTGCTCGTTGCAATTTTCCTCTTGTTTGGGGTTACAGCCTGCGGCGAGACCGAGCCGAGCTCGAGCTCGCATGCAGGCGTGTCGTCCACTTTCAGCGAAGCTGTATCAGAGGACGAAGCTTCAGAGGAAAACACTCCCGAGCCCGAAGCTCCTACGGAGTGGGTTTATGTATCGAGGACGGGCAAATGTTACCATAGCTTGAGCTATTGCTCCAATATGCAGAGCCCCCTCAAAATGAGCAAAGCTGAAGCTATCGAACGAGGTCGGCGCCCTTGTCAAAATTGCTACTAAACGAAAAGAGGAAAGAGCTTGCGCTCTCCCCTCTTTTTTCTCTTTTTTGGCTATTTTTTTGTCACCCGTCACCCGTCACTCATAGGGGGCAGTCGTAGTATGCCCCCTATGTCCGACTGTTCTGCATAGCTTCTCGAAGCTCGTTTCGTCTGCTCGATATGTAGGCATTAAACATTCCGTAGTGAACGGTGGCGCAGTCGTAAAGGTCTGACTCTGCGCCGAACTGCGACTTGACGGCATCAAGAAAATTGTTGTATTCAAATATGCCGTTCTCAATGATAAAGTCCTGCAGTTCGCCCTTAAGCAGTCGCACCTCATCAGAAGTGAGGGGCACACGATAACCGCCCAAGTGAATGACCCCTGCTTCGTCATATTGAAACTTTTCGGGGCTGTTCTTGTGCCATAGGTATTCGTATGCGCCTTTAGGGTTGTCCGCTATGAACGGCGCAGGTGCGTGTAGCTCGTCCGCAATACGCTCCTTGACCGCCTTCAGAGTGGTGTTCGAGCTCGGGTAATTTATCACTATGTGATAATGCGGTTTTTTTACCGAGCCGTCGGGCTGTGTGTCCTTGTCGTGCAAGGGGCTTATTGCTATCGGCAGGCAGGTCTGCTCTAAAATTTCGAGCCAATTATCAGGCAGTGAGCCATAACCTGCAGAGCCGTCGTAATCTTTTGCAAAACCCCCACGCTCAAGCTGTTCTTTTGTCGGGTAGAGTTCTAACCGCCAATACTTTGATTTTAGATTTTTTGCCATAAAAAAACCTCCGTATTTTTACGGAGGAACTAACTCTAAATATACAAAACCGCCTTGACATTACGGCTTGTGTCTGCTATACTAAAGCAGACGGATATAGTGAGCTCGTTCCTCATTGTGTTCGCAGGGGTGCTGGTAACACCTTCTGCCTTGGTCATTATATCAAAAAGCCGTCCGCCTTGTCAAGTGCTAGGCAGGGCGGACTTTTTTTTGACCTCTTTTAGTATAGCAGAGCGAACACTCCCCCATTATCATAACGACAAAAAAGCCCCTTTTGTGACATTTTTCCTTTTTGGCAATTAAGGGCTTGCGGACAGGTCTGCCCGAAGCCCTGCACAAAGGGTCTGACCGTGAGCAAAAATAAAGGGGTTCGGGTTGTATTTCCTTGCTTCGCTGCGGAAATCTCCACCCGCAAGTATGCCCCCTTGATTTTTACTCCGCACCCCCTAAAACAAGAGCTTAACGCTCCCACTCGAAAGAGTCAAGCTCAAGCTCTTGGTCGTCTTGTTCTATGGGCTCGTAGCCGAATTTTTGCAGGTGCTTCTCATAGTTCTGATTAAACGCTTCAGAGAGCGTCATCACTTTGTGTCCGTCCGTGACGAGCTTGTCGCCCATAAACTGCAGGAAGCGTTTCACATAGTCGTCATATAGAGGGTTTTGCTGATTTTCAAGAGCTTCGTTTATACGCTTCGTGAGCTCTTTCCATTGGCTTGTCTTAACTTGCACTTTTTCCTCAATAGCGAACAGCTTCTCTTGTGCCTTGTCGAGCTCTACACGGCTCTCTGAGAGGTTTTTCTGTATGGTTTGATATTCAGCACGGTTTTTTTCTAAAACACGCTCCTGCGCCGAAATTTGCGCCTCATTTTGCTGTTTTTTGTAGTCCTGCACCGAAAGGTGCTTTTTTTTGTGCTTCGGATCGGAGCGTTCCCCACGCTCGAAGCCCCTGCTTTTTGCGACCTGCTCGAAAAATTGGTCTTGTCGGGCTCTATAATCGGCACGACCGCCCATAATCTCTTTGGCGCAGAGCTTCGCACCCTGCTCGGCTTCAATAATCGGCACACTTGCCACAGCTAAATGGGGGGACTTCTCGTCCCAATGTATGACGGCGTTCAGAGGTTTGCCGTAGTGCTGA
>JAZQUE010000217.1:0-1412 GCA_045631145.1 Eubacteriales bacterium | reverse complement strand
GCCGCTATGACCTACGTTGCGGCTCTTGCGGTTGCCCTTGCAAACCTTTTAAGACTCTTTATGATGGTAAACAGAAACCAAAGGAGATAAAAGCTTTTGAAGAACCCGAGAAGACTTGCCTTCGAAAGCCTCAAAAAATGCGAAGCCGACGGAAAGTATTCGAATTTAGAGGTGACCTCAAGGCTATGTAAAAACGACCTCGACCCAAGGGACAGAGGGCTTTATACCGCCCTCGTCTACGGAGTTATAGAAAAGAAAATAACACTCGATACCCTTCTTTTTGCCCTTTCTGACAGAAAGACGCTCGATAAGGACACCCTGACGGCTCTACGCCTCGGACTTTATCAGATACTTTTTATGGACAGAATACCCGACCACGCGGCGATAAACGAGTCGGTGAGTCTCGTGAGGAACACCTCGAGAGCCCCCTTCGTCAATGCCGTTTTACGCCGTGCGGTAAGGGAAAAGGAGAGCTTCCCCGAGAGGCTTTCTGCGGCGGGCGAGAGTGCAGTATATTCTTTCCCCGAGTGGATAATCGAGCTCTGGCGGGAGGGCTACGGCGAGGAGAAAAAAACGGCGCTCCTTGAAGCGTTTTCGAAAAAACCGCCCGTAACCCTTCGGGTAAACACCCTGAAAATAACCCCCGACGCACTTCTTGAAAAACTGCCGTCCGCCGAAAAGCACCCCTTCGCCGACGATATTCTCGTCTTGAGGGAAGGGGGCGTTGAGGAACTTTACGGCTATAACGAGGGACTTTTCTTCGTGCAGGGAACGAGCTCGAGAATGGCGGTAAAGGCACTCGGACTCGTGGGCGGCGAGCGTGTCGACGATACCTGCGCCTGTCCGGGCGGAAAGAGCTTTACGGCGGCGATTGATATGGGAAATAAGGGAGAAATCTTCTCCTTCGACCTTCACCGAAACAAGCTCTCCCTTATCGAAAAGGGAGCGAAAAGGCTCGGACTTGATATAATAAGCGCCGACGAATTGAGCGCTTATTTTCCGAAGGAGGAGCTTATCGGCACTGCCGACGCGGTAATCTGCGACGTACCCTGCTCGGGACTCGGAATAGTTGCGAAGAAGCCCGACATAAAATATAAGGAAAGGGAAGAAATCGAAAGACTTCCCGAAATACAAAAGAAAATACTTGAAAAATCTGTCTTGTATCTCAAAAAGGGAGGACGGCTCCTCTATTCTACCTGCACCCTGAACCCCCACGAAAACGAGATGGTCACCGATGCCTTCTTAAAGGAGAACGAAGGGTACAAAAGGCAGGGCTCTCCCGTAACGGTTTTTGCCGAGGAGGGCTACGAGGACGGCTTTTTCTACGATATTATTATTAAGGAATAGATATGGAAAAAATCGACGTCAAAAGCATGACGAAAAAAGAGCTCGAGGAGGATATAGTTTCCCTC
>JAZQUE010000216.1:0-2894 GCA_045631145.1 Eubacteriales bacterium | reverse complement strand
GCCCAGCGCGCGTTAGGCTTCAGATTGAACAGCGTTTTATCCATAACGTGCAATCTACCGTTTTTCACCGCATCAAGCGTACTCAGGGCAGGGTTCTCCTTTATCAGATTTTCATGCGACTGCTTCGCCGCCTCTGTATCACTTCCCATCGTTACTACAAAAATATGGTGAGGTTCTTTCCGAATGACCGCTTCCACGCTCAAATTTTCGATTAAGCTCGTATCACTGTCTGCGATATTGATGCATCCCATATCCGAGAGCATTTCGCCAAGGATCGTTCCACTGCTGCCTTTTGCCTTTACAAAGCTCGACGCTGCGCGAAGCAAAAGAACCTTTCTTTGCGTATCGGGAATATCTGCCTCGGCATACTGTGCCTTTATCTTGTCAATCTCAGCTTTGACGGTAAGCCCGTTTTTTTCATACAGGTCTTTTCTCTCCGTAATATCGGTACAGATATCGAGCATATCGAGGTAGTCCTCGAAATTGTCAACGTCAAAATACGCTACGGTAATTCCCATAGCTTCAAGCGTTTCCTTCATTTCTACGTTTGACGCGGTTGAGGCGCTTGCAATTACAAAATCGGGATCTGCGGATATCAGAAGCTCAAGGCTTGGAGAATGAGCGCCGCCGATATTGACGGCTTCTTCAAGGTCAAGCCCGAAATCATCCCAAGCGTCCTCTGCGGCGGCGCAAATAGAGCCACCCGCAAGCATCCAAACGTCCGCGAAGCTTCCAAGGAGGGCGGCAACTCGCTCAGGGTTCTTTTTGATATTCACATCTCGACCAAGGGCATCGGTAAATACTACCTCTTTTTCATTCTCGTTTTTCGGCTGACTGTTACACGCTGGCATAGAAAACAGAACTGCTGTGATCACCAGAAAAGCGACGATGTTCTTTATTGTTTTTACTTTCTTCATATATCCTCTTAAATGGCGCATTTCATTGACAAATCACGGAAAACGTTATATAATATTATATCATAAAAACAGATGTAAGTCAATGAAATCGAGGTAAACAGCTATGTTGACGAATGAACAGATTGCAAGCGTGAAGGCGAGAGGCTTTCTGAGGAATAGGGGAACCGACTGCTTTTCCGGCAGAATAGTAACCGTTGCGGGAGTTTTTTCTCCGAGCGAGTTAAATTCCCTTGCTGAATGCGCCGAAAAATTCGGTAACGGCAAGGTAATCTTTACGGCAAGGCTTGCCGCAGAGGTAGTGGGAATTCCCTTTGAAAAGATTCCCGATGCCGAAGCGTTTATGGCACAGAGGGGACTTCATTTCGGAGGAACAGGCGCTAAGGTTCGTCCTATCGCCGCTTGTAAGGGAACGACTTGTATTTACGGAAACATTGACACGCAAGGACTTGCAAAGGTGATATATGATAGGTTTTATATCGGTATGCGCGACGTGAAGCTTCCTCATAAATTCAAGATAGGAGTCGGCGGATGCCCCAACAGCTGTATGAAGCCGAGCCTTAACGACGTAGGTATCGAGGGCTGTAAAGCTTTCTCATTTGACGACGCGCTTTGTCGGGGCTGTAAGAAGTGTGCAGTTGTCGAAGGCTGTCCTTCAAGAGCCGTATCGGTTGTCAACGGAAAAGCTGCCATAAATATGAGTAAATGTACTCACTGCGGAGTATGCGTCGGCAAGTGTCCCTTCGGCGCAGTCCCTAAGGAAGCTGAATCGGTATGCCGTATATTCGTCGGCGGAACCTGGGGTAAAACTCAGCGTATGGGAACGCTTCTGAGCTCGGTTTACTCCTTTGATGAGATTCCAGCGATAATTGAAAAGGTTATGCTTTGGTATAAGGAAAACGGCTACGTCAAGGAGCGCCTTGGCGCGACGATTGACAGACTCGGAGCAGCTGCACTCGAAGAGGCAATTGCAACAAGCGACCTGACAGACAGAAAAGAAGATATTTTAGCAAAGCCACTATGTGAAAGATAAAAGAATCCGATGAGAAATGAATCTCATCGGCTTTTTACGTTTCGGCAATTACTCGGCAGGGAAGCCCCGTTACTCCGACGATGTTTATCGGGTAGGTGTGTACCGTGAAGCCGTCGAGCTTTAAGAGAGGGGAGAGGTTTATCAGGTTTTCTATGACGAAAACTCCTCTGTCGGCGCAGTATTTGTCCTTCGGAACGTGCTCTTTTCCTCGACGTATTCCTGCAAAATCGACACCGATAACAGACACGCCCTTTTCGACGAGCGCGTCTATCAGCTCGTGCGAAAGCTCGGGCCTCGGAGGAGTAAGCATTTCGGGGGTAGCCTTTAAAGTAATATCAATAAGCATAATTTCTCTTTTTTTACCAAATGAACGGTATGAGTCTGTATTTTACCTTTTCTTTATATTCCTTGTAGCCTTGAAGCTCTCTTGAAAGGAGGGCTTCTTCGTTTTTTATTCGCTTTGCGAGTATAAAAGGGAAGGGCAAAAATATAATGAAGGAATACCACGAGCCGAGAATGAGGGGGATAGAGAGAAAGAGGAAAACGGTCGCCGTATACATAGGATGACGGACTATTCGGTAAAGCCCCGTATCAACGACACGCTGATTTTCTTCCACCTTGATGGTGCGGGAAAGGTATGCGTTTTCACGCATCACCTCGGCATAAAGGGCGTACGAGAGAAGGAAGATAAGCGATGCGACGGCGCTCACCGAGAGGGGAACGTACGACCAACCGAAGCGAAAGTCGAGCCCTGCGACGATAAAGCCGAGAATGAAGGAGAGCGCCGAAAATGCCACAACTCCCTTTTGTGCCTTTTCTTTTTCTTTCTCTGTTGGCTCTACCGCCGTCACGGGCGGTGTTGTTTCGAGTGGTGTTTCCGTTATTACCGTTTCCGCTGCCGTTGTCGGCGTACTCTCCGTAGGCGGTGCGGTGTTGCCACCGCATCC
>JAZQUE010000215.1:0-2086 GCA_045631145.1 Eubacteriales bacterium | reverse complement strand
TAAGATAATGGAGCTTTTTATGCTTAACCGAGGTATTTTTCTCTCCACCGAGGATATTCTCTGTCGGGTGTGGGGATATGACACCGATACCGAAATAGGAATAGTCTGGGTATATATAACCTATCTTCGTAAAAAGCTTCTTTCCATCGACTCGTCGGTCGCAATAAAGGCAAGGCGTGGAATAGGCTATGCTCTGGAGGTAAAAGAGTGATAAAAAGTCTCAAAAAGAAATTCGTTTTGGTCGCAATGACGTCGGTCACCCTCGTTCTCTTTGCAGTGCTCGCGACTTTAAATATTGTCAATGCTACCTTTCAATATAAAAAGAATACCGAAATGCTCGAAATTCTCTGCCGTACTCAAATATCAGTTCAGCCTCATCGTCCTGCCGAGCCTGAAAAGAGGTTTTTCATTCCTATGCCGAGCGAGGATAACCGTCTTTCAGCGGTATTCTTTTCAGTAATCTTTAACACGTCGGGTGAGATAGTGAAGACCGACGTCAGCCGAATTGTCTCGGTTGACGAGGATGCCGCCGAGCGCTATGCAAAAAGCGTATATGAGAAGGAAGAAGGCAGAATATCGAAGTTCAGATTTATGTCGAAGACTACCGATAACGGAAGGGCGTTTGTATTTCTCGATATATCCTCCTCAATGAGTAATATATTTTTTATTCTTGTGCTTTCTCTTGCAGTGTTCCTCGCCACGTTTTTATTTATGCTCGTCATAACTGTACTGATTTCGAGAAAAGCGATAGCTCCGATAGAGAGGAATATCGAGAGGCAGAAGCAGTTTATCACCGATGCGGGACACGAGATAAAAACGCCACTTGCGATTATTTTGTCGAATACCGAGGCGCTTGAGCTGCACGAGGGTGAGAGCAAATGGACGCGAAACATAAAAGAAGAGACCGAACGCCTTTCGCTTCTTACTGCAAACCTTCTTACTCTCTCAAGGCTTGATGAGAGTGGATACTCTCCTACCCTTGAGAAAACCGATATCACTGCACTCCTTAAAAAAACGCTTGAAGGCTACACCGAGACCATAAAAGCGAAATCGCTCACCATCGACACCTATATCGGACAAGCCTCTTGTAATGCAAGTCCCGAGCTCTTTGAAAGACTTTTGTCGGTGGTTCTTGATAATGCCGTCGGCTACTCGAACGAGGGAGGAAGAATAGCGGTAGGTCTAAAAAGAGAAAACGACGGTATTCTTTTAAAGGTAATGAATACCGTTGAAACACTTCCCGATGCACCGCCCGAAAAGCTTTTCGATCGCTTTTTTCGTGGAGATAAGGCAAGGACGCACAATAGCGGAGGCTTTGGAATAGGGCTTTCCTCGGCTCGAAGCATTATAGAGGCTCACGGTGGAAAAATTTACGCTGAATACGGAGACGGTACGGTAACGATAGTGATAAAAGTGTGAAATTATTCACACTTTTTTTCTTTTTCTTTAAGTTTCGTTTAAGTGTAGTGAGATAAACTTTAAAGTGAAAGGAGAAAAAAATGAAGTTCAGACACGAGATAAAATGTGAAATAAGCGAGCTTGACAGGCTTGAGCTTATACACCGCCTGCCTCGGCTTCTCGCTCCCGAAAGTCACGGAGAAGGCGGAGTGTACAAAATAAGAAGTCTCTACTTCGACGACGTTTTCGATACCGCCCTCAAGGAAAAGGTGAACGGAACGAACCGACGGGAGAAGTTCAGACTGCGCTACTACGACGGAGACACCTCTTTTATAAGACTTGAAAAGAAGAGTAAGATAAATAATCTTACAAACAAAGAGTGGACGAGGGTCGAAAAAGAGGAGGCAAAAAGGATAATAGAGGGGGACGTTTCTTTTATGAAGGATGATGAGCGAGTCCTTCTTCGTGAGCTTTACCTCAAAATGAAAACGAAGGGAATAAGACCGAAAACGGTGGTGGACTATACACGCCACGCCTTCGTTATGAAGGAGGGAAACGTAAGAGTAACTATCGACTACGGCATAAGAACGGCGATACGCTCGACAGATTTTTTAAGCTCCGAGCTCGTCACCGTAGAGGTGGGGAAAAGCCCCATAATACTTGAAATCAAATATGACGAGTTTCTTCC
>JAZQUE010000214.1:0-5872 GCA_045631145.1 Eubacteriales bacterium | reverse complement strand
TCGGGATGAACTCCGCATTCAAGGTAAACTATTTCCTTTATTTGTGCTACCTGATTGATAGTGAGTCCTTCGCTTTCCACCACAACGTTGACGTCCTCACCGCTGACTACTGCAACGCAGTTATTAAAGCCCTTTGCCTTTACAAGGCTTTCTATATTTGCTTCATTAGTTATTTCGTTTGCCATTCTCGTCATTTCTGTATAAGCGTCGGCTTTTGCTACGGCATCAACCGCATCGGAATTCGTTAAATCGAGAAGCATTTCGATAGCCTCGTCGCGAACCCTCTCTCTATTGATAACCGACAATGCAAAATAGTCTTCGGTTTTGTCCGAGACTGCGTTAAGCTCTTCGGTATTTTCGGGGCTCAAGGCGTCCATTGAAACTCCGTTAATTAAATTATCCGCTTCGTCGGGAACTGCGCTGAATCTGATATTTACATATCCTGCAACGGCTATGATAAGAAGCGACGCTGCAAGGACTGCGGTTCTTGCATTGAGGAATTTCAAAATTCCCTTCTTCTCGCTCACCTCAAGGTCGGGAGTTTCTTCTCCCTCCCCGTCTTTTTTCAGTTTTTTCCAAAACGTAAAGAGAGAAAAGAATTTTCTTTCTTCTTTTTCGATTTCCTCGATAGCGGGTACTTCAATATCGGTTCTTTCAAGCTCGCCCGACGATTCCGCTCTCATTTTTTCAAGTTTGTTCATAAGATTACCTCCGAATATATTATTTCTAATTTGTAACACATATTTTTGCGCTCGATATTCCAAGAGACGCTGCGACAACGTCAATTACTCTTTTTCTGAGAGAGTCGCATAATTTATTCGAGCAGACTACTGCGGCGCCCTTTACCTCGGGAAGTGTATATCCGCTTACTACTGCTTCTTTTTTACTGGTGTTTTCGCTCGAAAGGACTACCGTGCTTTCCTTTTTACTGTCACCGTCGCGCCCGAGATCCTGCGTCGTATCGGTAGCGTAGGAATAAAAGGCAGAGCCTTTCAGCGTCACCATAACGCTAACGCTTCCAACGCCGTCTATCTTTTCTATTATTTCCTTTAATCTCTTTTCGAGCTCTTCCTCGTAGCCTTCTATTTCAAAGCTTATTTCCCTTGAGGACGGAGTTTCGTTTTTTGTGTCTGTGCTTGAAAAGAGAACCATTATGAGCCCAAGGGCTAAAAGTAAAAAGAGCAAAAAAACAGAATTTTTCTTCGTAAAAAAATCGTTCCACGTTTTCATTTTTTCACACACTCCGAGTCAAGCTGATAGTAAAGCTTTATAGTGTTTTTTATTTTTGAATAATATCTTTCACTCGCATCGGTATACACCCGAAGCACGTCAAAGACGACGTCGTCTCCCTCAAGGTGCCACGGACATTCCACCTCTACCTCAAAGCCGGTATGCTTTTTGACACTCTCTTCTACTTCACTTGAGATTTCGTCGGCGGTGACTCTTGCGAGCCACTGTCTATACGTAGCTCTGTCTTCTTCGTTATCAAGTATATGAGCGCTTTCATCATTTATGACGGGGACTGCGATATTTTGGCCAAAATAAACTACCGCCTTTATTACGGAGGAGGCAACGCAAAAAAGAAGTATTACCGAAATAACGACGTTCACCGTCTTGCCAATTCCTTTTTCACCGAGAATTGACTTTATCAGAGATGCAAAAAGAGCAACGGTAACGATGAGGGTTAGCTGTTCTGCCATTTATCCCACCTCGCTTTTTATAAAAACGGCGATAGCAAACATAAAGAAGCAGGAGGATGCTATCATTATTGCAGAAAGGATATTGTAAACTCCGATTATTTCACCCATAATACTGCCCTCCTTATCCGAGCCCGTAAAGCGTGCAATAACACGAATGAATTTTAAGGCTATTTTTTTGATGCCAAAATTTATAAGAGGTCTGACCGTCATATAAAGGAGAACGGCTATTGCAAAAACACCAAAGGTTGACTTAACGAGCTTGATGCCCGAAATGAGTGTTCCCGAGGCTTCCGAAACGAAGCCTCCGACTATGGGTATAAAGCTTCCTGCGGCGAGCTTCACAGAACGCAAAGCAAGGGAGTCTGTTACTGTAGTTACGGCATTTTGAAAATAAATGACGGCAGAGAGAATTCCAAAGCTTAGGGTTATTATTTTCGTTACTATCCCCGAAAGAAGCTCGGCGAGTGCTCCGAGAGGAAGGCGTGAAATATACCCTATGAGAGAGAAGGAAATAATCACTCTGGAAATCGGAATCGCAACGTCGGTAAGAAGCATTTGCAAAAGATTTATCGAAGAAAGTATTATCGCTCCCGAAACTGCGGAGGTAGATATTTCTCCTCCTATCATTGATACCGAGCCGATAAAAGGCAAAAGCCCCGTCATAAACACCGAAAGCTCCTCGACGTAGCTACTTGCGATATCGAGTGCATTATTTACGTGGGCTATGAGAAGTGAGGAAATGACAGTCGAAACGGTAAAATGTACTGCCGTTCTCATACCGCCGTTTCCAAGTCCGTCGATAAAGGTATTTGAGAGAGAGGAAATAACGAGAAGCGAAAGAAAGCTTAAAACGAAATATACTTCTTCTCCGAGGCTTGAAAAAGTAAGGTTCAGAATATATTTGAAGATATCCGACAGATTAAGTCCGTTTTCGCTTGGTGTTTTCGAGGGACTGAAGTGCACCTCTCCCTCCTTCAACGACTCCGGAACTGTATCCGATGCTTTTTCGAGAGAAAGCTCCTCTCTTACCTTTTCTTCTATGCGAATCTCTGCAATAACCGTAGTTCCAAAAAGAAAAAGTAATATGATAAAAAAGGCTAACCGTTTCATATGATACTACCGACAAGTCGGAAAAGCTCGTCGTAAATGGGAACGGCAGAAAGGAGAACCGCGATCTTTCCCGCAAATTCCACCTTACCAGATATTCCCTTCATCCCAAGGTCGAGGGCAAACTCCGACGTGAGATTCGTAATTATACTGATGCCGAGCACCTTTGTCAGAATTTTGAGATATACAGTTTTGCCGTCATCAGAAAGAATTTCAATATAACTGAAAAGAGGCTTTGCCGCTTTGACGGCTGCGATAAAAACAACTACGGCAAGTCCTGCGGTAGCAAACATAAAGTATTCGCTTTTCATTTCCTTCATTGGCACGAGAAGGAACATTGCGCCTACAACTGCCGCGCAGAGCGTCGTAATATCGAAGCTCATATCCCGAAAAGGTCGCGAACTGTAGAAAAAAGCTCGCTCATTTCTTCTACCAGTATAAAGAGCACGAGCACAACTCCTGCAACGGCAACCATCGTTGCCTGCTCTTCCCTGCCGTAACGGCTGAGTATCTGATGAACTACCGATACGAGTGTCCCTATTCCCGCTATTTTCAAAATCAAGGTTACGTCCAATTCTATCTCCTTTACCACATAACGAGAAGAAGACCTATTCCCGTCATACAACCTACGGTTCTGCAAAGTCTTATCTTTTCTCTGTTTTCTTCTTTGTTCCTTTTATATATCTCTTCGAGCTCCGAAATGAGCTTGTCGCATCTTTCCATTTCCTCCCTTTCGGAAAGCGTTCCGAAGAGAGTTGCAAATTCATATATAAGCTCGTACGGCTCGTCCCTCAAATTCAGTCTTTCTTTCGTCAAAAGAAGTGCCGACAAAAGAGGAGTATCCGAAAAAGAGTTTTTAAGCTCTTCGAGAAAGCCACATTTATCGAGGTGCTTGTCGTAAAACTTACAATATATTTCACGCTGAGGTGTAAGGTAGGAAGAAACCTCTCGCTTTATAAAAGAAATAAGCGTTATGAAGGAGTGCAAAATATTATTTTCCTCAACGTAGCTCTCCGCCTTCATAAAGCCTATTAAGCTCGGTGCGAAAAAAATGAGAATGAGTCCTGCGGTTTTCATTGTTTCAGCTCCTCAAAAACCGTTTCGACGCCCTCTCTGCCCTTTTCAAGACGCACAAAGGTATCAAAGACACGAGCCTTTATAAGCTCGCTTATATTGGGACGCAAGAGCGCTTCCGAAAGATTCTTCGCGTGAGCAGTTGCAATAAAAGGAACTCCACTGTTTTGTACCGATAAAATTGCCCTCGTATCATCGGCGAGACCGATTTCGTCGCATATTATGTATTCGGGTGAAAAAAGTCTTACTGCAATTTCAATTCCGTCGGGCTTCGAATATCCGCAAAAGCGGTCGAGAAGCCCATTCGCTCCGTTTGGAAGTATTTCCCCTCTTTCGTCGATAAGAGCGACTCTCAAAGGGTCGGAAAATTTCCCTTCGCTCAAGGCTTTTGCAGCCGAACGAATGACCGTCGTTTTTCCGTATCCCGGAGGTGAAACGACGAGAACAGAGGCGCCTTTATTTTGTGTTATATAACGTGAAATTTTATCCCCCACACCTTCAATATTCCGTGAAAGTCTTATGTTAAGGGACGAAAAGGAAGAAACCGACGCTATTTTATTTTTCTCGTATATTCCTTCTCCCGATACTCCGACTCTCACACCGTCGGAGGTCACGATATATCCTGAATTTATGGTTGACATATATCGGTATACCGAGCCTTCGCAAAATCTGTTAACCGCCTGAATGACGTCTCGGGAGCTACAAACAAACGCATCCTTAACCTTTGATGTTATTCTTCCCTCAGGGGTTACCAAAAGATTTCTTGAATACGTAGAAAAAGAAAGCGGTGCATCGGCTCTGAGTCGCACCTCACATACTTCCTTCTTCACTTCGCTTTTCGTTTTCATTATAACCTTTAATACGCTTTCCGGAAGATAGCGGTATATTCTTTCCATTTTTAAAACTCCTTTTTTAATTTCTATGCTTAAAAACAGAGTTTATGACACAAAAAAACGAGAGAAGCTCAACACAAGAAATTCTCTCATTTTTCATTATTAAAATAGTGCTTCTATTGACAAGCTCGCGCGAGTGAATTATAATGAATAAAACCCTATACACCATAACAAAGGATGTAATTCTGATGCCAAAAAAAGTAAATTGTTCACAAGTAAATAACAAACGGTCAGTCTCTCCTCTGAGACGACGATATATACTTAAGCTAATAGGAAGATGTGTTATATTATTGATAAGCATCCTGCTTTTCTTTGTAGCACCTGCCGAATTTGATATATTGAACGGTCTGAATTTTTTCGATAAATTTTCTATTTTTCATATATTATGGTTTATCTGGCTTATAGATATGATATGCCAGTTAATTCCGATAAGAAAGCATATACCTCTCGGCTCGCAAAAGCTGTTTCGTAACCGTTTTCGTCCGATACGAGAAAAGATTAATTACCTCGCACTTAAAAATCATATTTTATCTACAACAAAAGCGGCCGGAACCGTTATGATATTATGGGTAGCCTTGGTGGCTATCATCGGGGTACTGTATTTTTGTAAGGTTTTTGACCAAAAGATGTTGTTACTGTTATCAATTACTTTTTACGTGTGCGATTTAATATGCGTTTTGATATGGTGTCCTTTTCGGCTGATACTTAAAAACCGTTGCTGTACCACCTGCCGTATTTTTAATTGGGACCATTTAATGATGTTCAGTCCTCTCGTATTCATGGGCGGTTTTTACGCTTTGAGCTTGTTCGCTTTGTCGCTGACGGTTTGGCTCGTTTGGGAGCTTTCAATCTTAATCTATCCCGAACGTTTCTGGGAATTTTCCAATGATGCACTGAAATGCTCGAATTGTACCGATAAATTGTGTACACAATATTGTCAAAAGCTAAGATAAAAAAATCTTGGCTTCGTAATTTTATATCCCCGAATTGAAGGCAACGTGCTTCGCATCAAATGATGAAAGGCGTTCATTTTTAATAACGCTTGCTTTCCTTATTATTTTTTCTCCGTATTTTTTACGGGTTTTATCAAGTATTTTG
>JAZQUE010000213.1:0-6191 GCA_045631145.1 Eubacteriales bacterium | reverse complement strand
GTTTTCACGCATCACCTCGGCATAAAGGGCGTACGAGAGAAGGAAGATAAGCGATGCGACGGCGCTCACCGAGAGGGGAACGTACGACCAACCGAAGCGAAAGTCAAGCCCTGCGACGATAAAGCCAAGAATGAAGGAGAGTGCAGAAAGGAGAACTACTCCCTTTTGTGCCTTTTCTTTTTCTTTTGCGTCGAGGCGCTTTTCGAGAAGCCTCGGCGCTTTTCTGAAAAGGACTACACCCATTATAAATACGGGGATAAAAATTAGCCCGATGAAAAGCCAGCCCCTCGCATATCCGAGAGTGCCCGCAGGTAAAAATACGAGTATTAAGGATATTAAGAGACCAAGCGTGAATTTGGTCAGTGCGTTAAAGAAAAGCTTCATTTTATACTCCATAGAGAATATTTAAGTTTCTGATTTCGGGGTCTTTTATTCTTTCGTTGACCGAGTAGGCGTGTCCCTCCGCCTCACTTCCGTAAAAGTCGGTAAGGTCAAGACGGCGGGCTTCTCCCACGATTCTTTCAACGACGTATTCTATTAAAGCTCCGTCGCCCGACAAAATTTTTTCAAGCGCTTCCGAAAGGCAGGAGAGAGAAGGAAGCTCACGAAGGGCGCGGAACTGCCATTTATAATAAGGAAGATAGGCTTTATTTAAGAGAAATATTGCGTGAAGTGCGCTTTTTACAAACTCGAATGAGGCGAGCCTTGCCGCCGCACTGTCTCCTCTTTTTATGAGCCTTTGGTAGTTGTACTGACCCGACTGTCCCATCAGAAGAAGCTCTCCTGCGAGCTTTTTGAGCCTTATTTCCTCGGGAAGATAAGAGAGCCTTTTTCGAATTTCCGAAAGCTCGCCTCTTCCGTCGAAGAAGACCTTGCCGTTAGTCGCCTCGAGAAGTGCGTGCTCGGGGAGGGAAAACCACCCGTCGAGGTTGAGTTTACCCTCGGGGTCGCCTACCTTTTCAGTGAAAAAGTCGGCAAGCCGTATTACGCCGTGACGGCTTCCGCCGACGGGGGAGAGGGTACTCCTCTTAAAGCCGAGAAACTCCTTCGGAAGTCTTGCGTAAGAGCGTTCAAGCTCAAAGGCAGTCCTTCTGTCGAGAATATCCTCGCTCGGCAAAAAGACGGTGAAGGCGGGCTCAAAGTCGTGGTCGGTGGAAATTTCGTCGTCGTAGCCAAGGCATTCCGAGCCGCTGCCGATAAGACCGACGGCGACGAGAGGCTCGACGTCCTTTATTAAGTCTTTTCCGTATTCGTTAAAAAAACGCTCTGCAAGCTCAAGACCCTTCATATATCCTCTTTGCCCTTTCATTCAGTTCATTTTCAAAAAAGAAGTGACCGTAGTAGCCGAAGACAGAGGCACATTTTTCACAGACGAAGGCGTAATAGCCGTCGCGCTTTTGCCATTCCTCAAGTATCCTTTCCGCAAGGATGAGTCGCTCTTCTATTTCTTTTTCGCCGTCGATAAGTCCCTTTTCCTCTTCTATCAATGAGGCAATATTGAGGTGGGTTATCGCAACCTCAAGAAGGCTTCCGTTTTTCTCCATCAGGGAAATTGCCTTCTCATTGAGGCTTCTCGCCTCGTCGAAGCGACCGAGGTCAACGAGTGCGAGTGCCATATTATTGTAAAGTCCGCCGAGGCGTAAGTCACCTTCGGGAAGGGCTCTTTCGTAGATTTTCCTCGCTCTTTCGAAAAGAGGTATAGCCTTATCCGCCTTGCCGAACGCCTTGTAGACGGTGGCGGAGTTGAGGAAGGTGGTCGCTGCTCCGACGTTCTCTGAAATTCCCGACGAATAGATGAGAGAAAGTGCACGCTCTGCCGTCGAAATCGCATCATTCTCACATCCGAGCTTGCGGTAAAGCCCCATAAGCTCGTTCAAAAGCGGTATTTCTTCGTGAACCGTCCTCGCTTCGCCAAGAAACGAGATAAGATGCTTTTCCGCCGAAGCGTAGTCGTTTTTGTGTAAATATTCGTCGAGCCTTTCGAGTACTCTTTCTATCGTCATAATTTCCTCACGAGTTATTTTTTATCTATTTTATCATAATTCCAAGGTATTTACAAGTTTTTTCTTGACAGGCGGGAGAAGGTGTGCTATAATACATTTAACAATTAGGTTAAATGTTAAATGAGGAGGAGAAAATGGCACTTCAAAGGACATTAAAGGCTCTTGCCGACCCGATAAGGCGGGAGATACTTAATATGCTCAAAAGAGGGCGTATGTCGGCAGGGGATATAGCCGAGCACTTTTCGGTGACGTCGGCATCGGTGTCGAGGCATCTTTCGGTTTTGAAGGAAGCCGACCTTATAAGAGACACGAGGGACGGCAAATTCATTTTTTACGACCTCAACACCTCGGTGCTTGAGGAAGCGATACTGTGGATAGCAGACCTGAAAGGAGAAAATAGTGATGATTAAGAAGAATAAATTAAAGCTCATTTTGGCATCTCTGATTATACTTTTCCCCATACTTATAGGAGTCGTTTTTTGGGACAGTCTTCCCGATAGCATTGCGACTCATTGGGGCATTGACGGGGAAGCAGACGGCTTTTCGTCGAAGGCGGTCTCGGTTTTCGCTCTCCCCTTAATTTTACTTTTGGTATTCTGGCTCTGTATTCTCGGTACGGCAATGGATAAAAAGCAAAAAGAGCAGTCTCCGAAGGCGCTCAATATTATTTTCTTTATAATTCCTGCGCTGTCGGTTATTATAAACGCTATGATGTACGCCTTTAGCCTTGGAGTTGACTTTTCGATTTTGTCGTACGCCCTTATGATTATCGGCGTTTTATTTGTGGTAATCGGAAACCTTCTGCCGAAGTGCCGACAGAATCTCACCCTCGGCATCAAAATAAAGTGGACTCTTTTAAACGAAGAGAACTGGAATGCTACTCATCGCTTTTCGGGTAGAGTATGGGTGGTTGGAGGAGTTTTATTCTTTCTCTCTGCCTTTCTTCCCGAAAAGGTCGGTTATTTCGCTATGCTTCCGCTGATATTCATACTTGTCATAGCTTCGGTTATTTACTCATATCTCTACTATAAAAAGCAGGTAAAAGAGGGAAGATGGGACGAGAACGGCTCGTTTCGTGACGACGCCTTTTATAAAAAAGGCGTGAAATACTCTTTCATATTCGTTCCGATTATTATCGCTCTTTGTCTCCTTCTCTGTTTTACGGGTAAGATAGAGGCGTTAGTCGGAGAGGACTTTATCGAAGTGAAGGCATCTTATATGAAGGATATAAAGGTAGCCTTCGATAAAATAGACTCGGTCGAGCTCAGGGACGACGTTGACTTCGGCTTCAGACAGATGGGCTTCGGCACACCCGTTCTTTCGATGGGGTCATTCAGAAACAAGGAGTTCGGCAGTTATACTCTCTACGCCTATACCAATGCGAAGGAGAGCATCGTTATAAGGTCGGGAGAAAGAGTTCTCGTTCTCGGTGTAAAGAATGCAAGTGAAATATATGAAGAAATAAAGGAAAGAGTCTCCTGACTCTTTCCTTTATTTCTTTCCTTTATCATCATATCCTGAAGGGTCTCCTCGAAGCCCTCGCTTACCGACACCTTGCTGATGGGGGAAGGAGAGGAAAGCGGCTCTTTTTCAAGGTCGATGACCGAAAAGAAGGGGGTATCCCAAAGACTTTCGCCGTTATTCTGATTTTATTTAAAATGTCACACAGAAAATTAAGCTCGTTTTCGGAAAATATATTTCAAGCACCATTTTTTAACAAAAAATACAATCTTTGAGTCAATTATACTACGCTTTTTGTTCGGTTGCAACACAAAACTGCGCTACGCACATTAAAAAAATACAAAAAATGTTGAAAATATTATTCACGCTGTTTTGTAAAATATCTTATAATTATTATGGCAATTACATAAAATAAGAAAGTAAGAGGAAAAAGTTATGAAAAGACTGACACTACTTCCCCTCGCAAGTTCGGTATACGCGACAGTCTCGCATATGCCGCAGGTGACCTTGGCTGTAATTGGTACTCCCTTCTTCCGTAAGCTCGCACAGGGTGTAGGACCCGCAGTAGCTCTCGTTATTATGGCGAAGCTCGGCTACGTCAACAACGCAGTAGACGAGCTCGGAACCGCTTATATATAACCTCGACAAGAAGACACTTAAAAAGATGAATAAAGACCTCGGAAGAATACCCGAAGAGGTCACAGCAGATTAATCAGGAGAATATTAATGAGACAAATACTTAATTTTAACTCAAAGTGGGCGTTCACCAAAATGGCGGATACCCTCCCCACCGAAATTTCAAATAAGTGGGATTTCGTAAACCTTCCTCATAGCTGGAACGCTATCGACGGTCAGGACGGTGGTAACGACTATTACAGAGGAACGGCTTACTACGCAAAGAAGTTCGATAGTCTCGACCTTCCCGAAAGTGAGGTCTACTACCTCGAAATAAACGGAGCGAATTCCTCTGCCGACGTATATCTCAACGGCAAGCACCTCTCTCATCACGACGGAGGCTATTCGACCTGGCGAGTTGATATGACCGATACTCTCGAAAGAGACAACCTTCTCGTTATCGCAGTTGACAACAGCGCAAACGACAGAGTTTATCCTCAGGTTGCAGACTTCACCTTCTACGGCGGACTTTACCGTGACGTCAATATCATCTGCACCTCAAAAAGCCATTTCGACCTTGACTACTACGGAGGCCCAGGAATAAAGGTAACTCCCGAGGTTAAGGGTAAGGACGCGAGCGTTGAGGTTGAGGTATATCTTAAAGAAGTGAAGGACGGCGAAAGAATAGTTTACACCGTCTACGATAAGGACGAAAACCCTCTTTATACGAAAGAGAGCACCGATAAAAAGGTTATATTCGATATACCAGACGTTCACCTCTGGCATGGCAGACGCGACCCCTACCTCTACTGTGTGGAGGCAGAGCTTTTCGAGGGAGAAAAGCTTCTCGATAACGTATGCACGAGATTCGGATGCCGTACTTTTGAGGTTGCCCCCGAAAGAGGCTTTATCTTAAACGGCGAGGAGTATCCCCTTCGAGGCGTATCACGCCATCAGGACAGATGGGGTATCGGAAACGCACTTCTTCCCGAGCATCACAAGGAGGATATCGACCTCATATGCGAGGTAGGCGCAACGACTATCCGTCTTGCCCACTATCAGCACGCACAGTACTTTTACGACCTTTGTGACGAAAGAGGTCTCGTTATATGGGCGGAAATTCCTTATATTTCACAGCATATGCCCACTGCTCGTGAGAACACCGTTTCTCAGATGAAGGAGCTTATAGTTCAGAACTATAATCACCCCTCTATCGTGGTATGGGGACTTTCGAACGAGATTACGATGAAGGGGGACAGCGACCCCGACCTTCTCGAAAATCACAGGATACTCAACGACCTTTGTCACGAGACGGACAAGACGAGGCTCACCACTATTGCCGCAGTTTCTCCCTGCGACATAAAGAGCCCCTATATTCAGATTCCCGACCTCGTATCCTACAATCACTATTTCGGTTGGTACGGTGGAGAGACCTCGATGAACGGCCCTTGGTTCGATAACTTCCACAAGACGCATCCGAATATTCCTATCGGCTGCTCGGAGTACGGCTGCGAGGCGCTCAACTGGCATACCTCGAAGCCCGTTCAGGGAGACTACACCGAGGAATATCAGGCGTATTATCACGAGGAGCTCATTAAGCAGCTCTTTGCGAGAAAGTATATCTGGGCAACTCACGTATGGAATATGTTCGATTTCGGCGCCGACGCAAGAAGCGAGGGCGGTGAAAACGGACAGAACCACAAGGGTCTCATTACCTTTGACCGCAAGTACAAGAAGGACGCCTTCTATGCGTATAAGGCTTGGCTTTCGGACGACCCCTTCGTGCACATCACATCGAAGAGATATATCGACAGAGTGGAGGATAAGGTCACCGTTACCGTATACTCGAATCTTCCCGAAGTAGAGCTTTTCGTGAACGGAGTAAGCGTTGGTAAGAAGACTGCCGACGACCACTTCTTCCGCTTCGAGATTGAGAATAAGGGTGAATCGAAGCTCGTCGCAGTTGCAGGCGACTGCCGTGACGAGAGCATTATTAGAAAGGTCGATACCTTCAACGAAAGCTATCGCTTAAAGGAAAAAAACGCAGTTCTCAACTGGTTCGATATCACCGAGGTTGAAGGACACTTCTCCCTCAACGATAAGATAGGCGAC
>JAZQUE010000212.1:0-1063 GCA_045631145.1 Eubacteriales bacterium | reverse complement strand
AGATTTAACCCTCCGTTCTCGATTTTTTTCTCCATTCTCTCGGGGAAAGTCCCGTATACGCCGAAAAGCGACGTATAAAATATGCAAGACTCTCAAAACCGCACTCAAGGCTTATCGCCGTTACCGACTCGTCGGTGGTGTCAAGCTTGTCGATAGCCCTTGATATGCGAACCTCGTTTAAATATTCCATCGGCGTTTTACCTGTACCCTTCTTGAAAAACGAGCAGAAATACCCCTCCGAAAAACCGCACACCTCGGCAAGCTCGCGGAGAGTGAGCTTTTGCCCGAAGCTTTCCTCGATAAAGGCTATCACCGAGCGAAGCCGTTCGGTCTCGTAGCTTTCGGAAAGAGGAATTTTCAAAAGCCCCTTTTCGTAGAGAGTGAGAAGAAGGGTGAGAAGGGTGAGCGCCGTCTCCATTCTGGCGGTGTCGGAAGGAGCGTCGCCGTTGAGAGACGAGACGCGCTCGACGAGAGGGAAGAGCGCTTCGTAGCAGTCGTGTTTTTTTGAAATTCTTTCGGGGAGGGCTATTCTGTGAGTGACGAGGGGTGTGATAATTTTTTCCTGAAGGTCGTTTTTCTCGGCAAAAGAAAAAAGAGAGGGGAAAAAGAGGAGTGCGTCGTAGTCCTTTTTCTTGCCCTCGCCGCCGCTTACCGAGTGCAGCGTGTCGGGAGACACGAGGAAAATGTCACCCTCCTCCGCCTCAAACTCATTTCCTCCGATACTAACCGTAAAGCCACCTTTCCTTACGAAAAGTATTTCAAATTCGGGATGCCAATGGGATATTATGTTCATTCTCTCCTTCGCTACCTCGAAGACGAGCTTTTTGAAGGGATAGCCCCTCGTTCCTCTCGGAGCGTTTTCTCTCAGTGCGTTATTCATTAGTTCCTCTCGATATGAAAATAGTACAACTTTATAGAAAAATAGTGATAGAAAAGCATATTTTTCAAGAATATAATACAACTGTAAGATATTTTTGTCAATAGGAGAAAAGAAATGGGAAGATTACCTGATTATTTCAGATTTGAAGGCGCGCCGACAGCCGACGAAAAAAAGGTGGTAAGG
>JAZQUE010000211.1:0-2070 GCA_045631145.1 Eubacteriales bacterium | reverse complement strand
GACTTTGCCCACCAAGGCTTCGAGAAGTCAACGTTTGGAATGTCGTACCAGTTGAGGAAGACGCTTTTTAAAACGAGACCTCCCGCGCTCGCCGCCATCAGCGATAGTACGTCAAACTCGTCAACTCCTGAAAGTACGCTCTTTGAAACCCAGCTTGTAATCTCGGTATAGCTATCTGCTGTATATACAACGGCAATCTCAAAGTTGAAGCGCTCCTCTGCTGCTCTGTTTCTGTCGAATATTGCGTCTGTGATAAGGTTACCCTGATTTCTGTCTTCCTCGGGTACGAAAACCTCATTTGAGCTATATGCTACAAACCTGAGTTGTCTTCCTCCAAAATCATATTCTCCGAGTCCGTCGTCAATCAATGCTCTTTCTGCGAAGATATCACCGTCGGAAAGAGGCTTGTCGTGACTGCCTCCGATAACCTCTTCGGGCTCGCTTGAGCAGGATACGAGAGTAAAGGAAAGGGAGGAGAAAATAAGTACGAGGGTCAGAAATAAAATAAAAGCTCTTTTCATATACGGGATCCTTTCTTTGTGTTCTTTAATAATATTATACTATACACCTTTCTTTTTCGTCAATAAAAAATTTCGGAATTTTTCCGAAGCGCAAACCTGCAACACAAGGTTGACAAAAAAATTCCCTTGTAGTATAATATGGAAAGTATATTTTCACGAAAGGAAAAAGAAAAAATGGCAAAGAATCTTATAAAGCTAATCTCTGCAATACTTCTTATTGCAATAGTTTCTTACGTTGCTCTTTGCGGTATAGGAAGCTTTCTTCCCGGCATCTTTGACGATGGTGCTATAAGAAAGGGTCTTGACCTTGCGGGAGGAACTCTGCTCGTTTACGAGCCCGACGTCGAGGACCTCGGAGGAGTGTCCGACGCCGATATGGATACGGTAGTGTCCATTATGACAAGACGTCTTTCTAACGCAGGCTACACCGAGGCAACTCTCACACAGATGAAGGACGACAAGAGAATTCAGATTGAAATTCCCGAGGTAAAGAATCTCGACGAAGCAAGAAGCCTTCTCGGAAATATAGGTCAGCTCGTGTTCGTTGACTCTGAGTTTTACGAGGTGCTTACGGGAAGCGATATCGCAGACGCTACCGTACAGTACGGTCAGGCGACCGCTACCTCTCTTACTCCCGAATATTTCGTATCGGTAAAGCTCAAGCCTCACGCTGTAGAAAAATTCGCGGCGGCTACCGAGGCGGCGGCAAAGAAGACCGAGAACAATCAGAATTATATCGCTATCTTCCTCGACTCCGAGCTCGTTTCGATGCCCTACGTCAACGAAAAGCTCACCACAGAGGACGTTATGATTACGGGTAACTTCGACAAGGAGAGCGCAACCTATCTTGCAAGCGTTATCGCATCGGGTCAGCTTCCCTTCTCTCTCAAGGAGCTTCGTGCCGACACCGTAGGTCCTACCCTCGGTGAAAAGGCACTCGAAACCGCACTCTTTGCAGGAGCAATAGGTGTTCTTCTCGTTATGCTCTTTATGATTGTAGTTTACAGACTCCCCGGTCTCGTTTCGTCGATAGCTCTTATTGCGTATATGGCAATCGTGGCAGTCGTTCTCGTTATCGCAAAGGTCAACCTCTCGCTTCCGGGTGTTGCGGGTATCATACTTTCGATAGGTATGGCGGTTGACGCAAACGTAATTATCATCGAGCGCATCAAGGAGGAGCTTCGTCTCGGAAAGGGTACCGTTTCGGCGGTGAAGGCAGGCTTCAAGGGCGCATTCTCGTCGATTATCGACAGTAACGTAACGACGGTTATCGCATCTGCGGTGCTCTGGTATTTCGGTACGGGTACGGTTCAGGGCTTTGCAATAACACTCTTTATCGGTATCGTCGTTTCGATGTTCACCGCAATCGTAGTTACCCGCTTCCTTATGAATGCGGTAGTAGGTCTCGGTGCTAAAAACCCGAAGCTCTACGGAATATAAGAAAGGGGGAAAACGATAATGAAAATCATCACTAAAGAACAAATGGAAATCATAGGACTTCGCAAGCTGTGGTTTGGTATAGCTGCGGTAGTCATCGTTGCAGCTTTCC
>JAZQUE010000210.1:0-2624 GCA_045631145.1 Eubacteriales bacterium | reverse complement strand
GGGAATTGCCGCAGAGGTACTTTGTACCCCCGATAATTCTATAGGTCTTATGCTTCACGAGTCGAAAATATATCTCGAGTTTCCAACCCTCTTCGCATGGACACTGACAGTCATAGTTTTAAGCTTTATTTTTGAAAGGCTTGCAGTAGGGCTTGCAGAGCTCTTTCTTGGGAAGGGGAGGCGTAAAGTATGATTGAAATCAAAAATCTCTCCAAAGCCTTTGGCAAGAAAAAGGTTATAGATAACCTTTCCTTAACCGTCGAAAAAGGAGAGCGCGTTGCCGTAATAGCCCCCTCGGGAAGTGGTAAAACGACCCTTTTCAGAATAATTTCGGGTTTTGACAAAAAATACGAGGGCTACTGTAAATGTCTTGGAAGCGTGTCGTATATGTTTCAGGAGGACAGACTCTTCCCGTTTTCCACCGTCCTCGAAAACCTCACCGCAGTTACCGACGACGTCGAAAAGGCGAGGCAAACACTTCTTGTCCTTGAGCTTTCCGACGTATCCGACTCATACCCCTCCGACTTGTCGGGCGGTATGAAAAGAAGGGTAGCGCTTCTGCGTGCACTCCTTGCCGAAAGCGACGTAATTCTTCTCGACGAGCCCTTCGTCGGACTTGATGAGGAGCTGAAAAAGAGAATTGCTCCCGCAGTGTCGGAGCTTATCGGAGAAAAAACACTTCTCGTCGTGACACATTCAAAAGAGGAAGCAGAGCTTCTCAAATGTAAAAATGCTTGCAGCTTATAAACTGCAAGCATTTTTTTAGAGTATAATACAAATAAGACCGTTTGAGCCCTCGTTGATTATTTTCTGGAGCGCCTCGCCGATTTTTTCTCTCGTTTCGTCGGGAATGTGATCGAGCTTTGCCGTCAGTCCCTCGTTTACGAGACAGTGGAGCGACTTTCCGAACATATTCGATTCCCACAGAGAAAGCGGGTTTTCTTCAAATTCACGGAGTACGTATTTGACCATTTCCTCAGATTGCTTTTCGCTGCCGACAATGGGGTTTATTTCGGTCTTTATCTTTGTTTTTATCATATGAATTGAGTCGGCAGATGCCTTCAGCTTTACACCGTAACCGCCCGATTGCTTTATTATTTCGGGTTCCTCGAGAGATAAGTCCTGAACACTTGGAACGACGATGCCGTATCCCTTTTCCTCTGCCGACTTCAAGGCGTCCTTTATTTTGTCGTATGACCTCTTAACCTCTCCAAGCTCCGACATAACCTCAAGTACGTCCTTTTTAGTGGCTATTTCTTCATTACACTTTTCACTCAGTACCTCGTAGAAAAGAGAGTCGGATATTTCCGCCTTGATAACGCTCTTTCCCGTGCCTAGCTCGGTCTTCAGAACGCTTGCTTTTTCTATTATTTCGTTTTCTGCCATTGCCTCTGCGGCGGCGTGAATTGAAGCTACACTCGTTATTCCTTCGGCGGCTTCAAGCATAGCTCCCTCAAGGCGCACCTTAAGCTCACTCGTGTCGTCAAGTGCCTTTATCCACGAGGGCGTTTCAATCTCTATCTCGGTAACGGGAAACTCAAAAAGACAAAGTTCGAGAATGTGCTCAATATCCTTTTTGTCAAGCTCAAGACAGTTGATGAGAGCAACAGGCACCGAGTATTTCTTTTCAAGCTCAAGAGCAACCGTAAGGCTTTCGTCGGAATCGGGATATGCGGAATTTACGACCATAACGAAAGGCTTACCCGCCTTTTTCATATCCGCCGTTATCCTCGCCTCGCTTTCCTCGAAGCTCTCTCTCGGTATCTCTCCGAAGGTGCCGTCGGAGGTGATGAGAATACCTATGGTAGAATGCTCGTCGATAACCTTTTTCGTGCCCGTTTCGGCGGCAACCTCAAAGGGAAGTGGGGAGGAGGACCAAGGAGTCATTACCATTCTTTCCTCTCCGTCCTCTAAAAGCCCCTCCGCGCCCTTTGCTACGTAGCCGACACAGTCTATCATCTTGACGCTGAGCGACGCGCCGCTTTCAAGGGAAATCTCCACCGCTTTTTCGGGAACGAATTTCGGCTCGGTCGTCATAACCGTCTTTCCTGCGGCGCTTTGAGGCATCTCGTCGCGGGCGCGCATCTTTTCCGATGCGTTCTCAATATTAGGAAGAACGAGCTCCTCCATAAATTTCTTTATAAAGGTAGATTTGCCCGTCCTGACAGGCCCTACGACTCCTATGTAAACGTCACCGTTTGTTCTCGACGAAATATCCTCGTATATTCTGGTATTGTTCATTTACCTTCCTCCACGTGCTTTTTTGTAAATGAATATGCACGAGCCTTGAAATATATTCTGCGAAATAAAAAATTAACAAAAAATAAAGGCGAAAATTAAAAAATTATCTTTTCAAAATGAAGTTTATGTGATATACTGTCAATGTGTAGAATAAAATTTTAAAACTTAAAAGGTGAAACTTTATGAAATGTCCTGCATGTGGCTTTGCTGAAAGCAAGGTTCTTGATTCCCGTCCCACCGAAGAGGGGGAGGCAATAAGACGAAGAAGAGAATGTCTCTCTTGCCAAAAACGCTTTACCACCTATGAGCGACTTGAGGTAATGCCCATCGTCGTCGTAAAGAAAGATAAATCGAGAGAAGCCTTCGACCGTACCAAGCTTATT
>JAZQUE010000209.1:0-8801 GCA_045631145.1 Eubacteriales bacterium | reverse complement strand
GAGGGCGGGCTTGAGTATATTGGCGGCGTTCATTCCTCCCTCGGTGTCACCCGTACCGACGATGGTATGCACCTCGTCGATAACGAGAATAATGTTGCCGAGAGCCTTTACCTCGTCGATAAGTCCTCTTATTCTGTTTTCAAACTGTCCTCTGAACTGCGTTCCCGCAACGAGACAGGTCATATCGACGATGAATATCTCCTTGTCTCGAAGCTTATAGGGCACTTTCCCCTCTGCGATACGAAGGGCGAGCGCTTCGGCGAGTGCGGTCTTTCCGACACCAGGCTCACCGATAAGGCAGGGGTTATTCTTCTGCCTTCTCGAGAGTATCTGTATAACTCTGTCAAGCTCCTTATCACGACCGATAATATTGTCGAGCTTTCCCTCTCTTGCACGCCTCGTGAGGTCGATGCAGAACTGCGAGAGGAACTTTCTTTCCTTTTCGGCTTTTTTATTCTTCGCGCCGTTCTTCTTTTCGGGTGCTTTTTCGGGAAGACCTGAGCCGTTCATAAAGAGCCTTCTCAAATCGAAGGCGGGCGCTCCCGTATTGTCTGCGCCGTCCTCGGTGGGCACGAGCCCCGAGAGGTCGGAGGAGTCCATCGTCTCGAGGACGTCTGCCATCTCTCCCGCAATCGCCTCTATCTCGTCGTCGCCGATGCCCATTTTACTGATAACGTCGGTGACGGGGCGGATATTAAGCTCCTTTGCGCATTTGAGGCAAAGCCCCTCCTGCTTCTGCTCATTACCCTCTATTTTAGTTATAAATACAACGGCAGGACGAACCTTGCACCTTGAACACATTTGCCACATAACAGACCTTTCTATTTCTTCAATACGTTTTTCTTAAAGTTTATAAAGTACATTATCAGCGCAAAAAGCATAAAGCCGATAAGTAAAATTCCAAGGAGAAGTCTCACTCCGTCGGGCATACTGCTGACACTGACGAGTAAAACGACCACTATGTAAAAGGCGACTGTTCCCGCCTTTCCGTACCAATTCGACTGAACGTAGACGTGCTTCGTTTTGAGTACACTCGTTGCGCCGATGAGGAGGATAAATTCCTTGAGCGAGAGTACCGTCACTATCCACCAATGAACGAGCCCCGAGATACCGAGACAAACGAGCGCCGCTATCTGCATACACTTGTCGGCGAGTGGGTCGAGCACCTTTCCGATATCGGTTATCCATTTATTCTTTCTCGCAAGATAGCCGTCGATAACGTCGGTCGCTCCCGCAAGGAGAAAGACGAGGGTGGCGTAAAGCTTACTTTCAAGCACGAGAAAGAGATAGACGAATATCGGCACGAGACAAATTCGGAAAGCCGAGAGAATATTCGGAATATACGATTTTTTCAAAGTCTTCATAAGGAAAAACCTCTTACTTTAAAATTAGCTCCTCCAAAAGCCCCATAGGGCTTCTCGAAGAAAGATAGGAATACACTATGGTCGAGTCCTTGAAGTCGGATGAGCCGAGCGCCTCTCCCGAAACCTTGATATAGGGCAGGAGCTGGTCGAAAATCGCAACCGCAATAAATACGAATATAACTCCAAGGATAACTCCGAGAAAAAGTCCGAGAAGCTTGTTGGTGGCGTTGAGAAGGGGGAGCTTCACAATCTTGCCGATAATGAAGCCGACTATCTTTATGACTATTACCGAAGCTATAAAGAGGAGAATAAATGCGACGACTCTCGACACCGTCATACCGAGGGGACCCGAGATATACTCGGCTACGAGCTCGCCTGCCGAGTCGCCGATGCCCTCAAGCGCCTCGGTATCAATACCGAGGTTCTCGACGTACTTCATAAATTCGGGGTGCTTATTCTCGATAAGGGGGGCAACGTCGAGGTTCTTCGTAGTATCGACGCCGAGAAATTCGGCAAACTTTTCGAGAGTGATATTTTCGAAAACGCCCTTAAAGAACCTTTCATAGAGGAAGGAGCCCACTCTTTCGGAAAAGATGCCCGCAACGACGAGGGCGATTATGTTTTTAAAGAATGCGAGCACCGTCTTGACGAAGCCGTTCTTATAGCCTGCAAGAGAGGTGAAGACGAGTATCGCAATCAGTAGCGCGTCAATTAAAATATTCATATTAGCCTCCAATGTTTTTTAGTCTACGACTCTTGCCTCTGCAAGTCCATCGTAGACGAGATAGACCGTTTCCTCGTCAAAAAGCTCTACCGAGCGATAGCTTCTTTCGGAGGGGTAGGTCTTTGCCGTTTTGTCCTTCAGACTCAGAACGCTTATATCCTCAACTCCAAGTAAAAAGAGGAAGCCGTCGGACACGGCAAGGTCGGTTATCTCGCTCTTTACCGTTTTTTCGAAATAAGTATTTCCCTCTTGGTCGAATATTATTGCCTTGTGGTCCTTTCCGACGAGGTTTTCGTTAAGGACGAGGGCGGTATATTTTTCCCCCGTCTCGAATTTTCTTATTGTCTTGGGGTTCAGGGGGTATTCGTTTAAAATCTTGCCCGAGCGGTCGGCGAAGCGAAGCGCCTTATCGGTGAGGAAGACCACACGCCCGTCCTCATTGAAGGCTGCCTCAAGCGCCATCTCGCCCTCAAAATCGAGGGTAAAAAGCGGCTCGGAGGAGGTGTTCGAGAGGAAGATTAGGCTGGAGACCATATCTCCCGAGCTATTCGCCCGAAGTGCGCCCACTGCGAGATAGACGTCGCCGTCGGTCATTATATCGGCGGTCACCGCATATTTATCGGCGGAGCGCCAGTTAAACATATTGTCAAAGCTCGAATTATATACCTTGAGCGCCGAGGCGTAGCCCTTCGCGGCGGTGACGACGCAGAAGCTTCCCTTTTCGTCGAGCCTCACGTCGTAGATGGGATAATCGAGAGTAGTCTCCCACAGCTTCGAGAAGGAATTATAAATTCCGAGGTACTTCGAGCCGAGGTCGTAGACTGCAAAATATTTTTTACCCGTCGATATCTGCGGTCTTGTAAGAGCGTGCTTCGACGTGAGTATTTCCTTTGAGGAGAGGTCGTAGATTCTCACCGCCGTCTTCGAAACTGCCACGAGATCCTCCTTGAAGGAGGCGGTGACGGTGGAGGAGTCCGACTCGAAATTTATCCGTGCGTTTTCCCCGCTTCCGAAGCTGACGGGTCTGACGTCAACGTATTTCATAAGGTATCTGAAATTTTCTACCGTTAAATCTTCACGGTAGGAAAATACCGCCACGATAACGAACAAAACGAGAACGACCGTTACGGCGTAGCGTATCTTCTTTATTCGGGAGGATGCCCCCGTGAAGCCGTTTTCCGACATTTTTTCTCCTTTCAATACTCTGCCCGATAAAGATAAAGCCCCTCGGGCGGTGCGGTGAAGCCCGCCTTTCTTCTGTCCTTTGCTTCAATTATCTCGGAGACCGTAAGAGGAAGTCTGCCGAGGCTTTCGTCGATGAGAGTGCCGACGATTATTCTGACCATATTGTATAAAAAGCCGTCTGCCGAAATCGAGAACACTATCCTGTCGCCCTCTCTTTTCACGTCGGCAGAATATACCGTTCTGACGGTGTCGGTTATCTTCGAGCCCGTCGCCATAAAGGAGGCGAAGTCGTGCGTACCGATAAGCGCCTCTGCTTCCCTTTTCATTCTTCCTTCATCGAGGGGTGCGGGATACTGAAGCGCCCTGCCCACGAGAAAGGGGTCTCGGATGGGGGAATTCAAAATTATATAGTGATATTCCTTTCTCTTGCAGTCGTATCTTGCGTGGAAGTCCTCGTCTGCCTCCTCGCACGCCTTCACGGCGATGGAGTCGGGGAGAAAGGTGTTCAGTCCTCTGACTATCCCTTGAGGGTCTATCGCCCTCTCACTTTTCAGGCTTAAAACGTAGTTCTCGGCGTGAACCTTACTGTCGGTACGGCTACAGCCCGTAACGGTGACGGGAGAGGAAAAGAAGCGTGTCGCACATTCGGTAAAGGTTCCCTGTACGGTGGGGGCGTTCTTCTGAAACTGCCAGCCCGAAAAATCTTTTCCGTCGAAGGCTATCGTGACCTTATAGTTCATACTTCACCTCAAAGTGATATAGGTGTGTAGAGTGTATTGAGAAAAACGAGGGCGATGATAAATACGAGAGAAAGAAAAAGTGCCGTAAAGTCCCGTCCCTCGAGCTTCAGCTCCTTCATTCTCGTTCTTCCCTCGTCGCCTCGGTAGCATCTGCATTCCATTGCGACGGCGAGCTCGTCGGCTCGGCGGAAGGCGGAAATGAAGAGGGGTATGAGTATCGGTAAAAACGCCTTTGCCTTCTTTATAAGTCCTCCCTCGTCGAAGCTAGCTCCCCTCGCCTTCTGTGCCGAAATTATCTTATCGGTCTCCTCAAGGAGAGTGGGAATAAAGCGGAGCGCTATCGTCATCATCATTGCGAACTCGTGGACGGGCACTCTTATCTTTTTGAGAGGTGAGAGCAGTCTTTCAAGTCCGTCGGTGAGTGCTATGGGGGAGGTCGTATAGGTGAGAAGGACGGAGGTGCCGACGATGAGCGAGAGTATTCTCGCTATCATAAATACGGCGGTAATAACGCCCTTCGGATAGACGGTGAAGATGAAAAAGTCGATAATGGGTTCTTCCCCCGACTGCGTGAAAAAGAGGTTGATTATTGCGGTGAAAGCGACGATTATCATTACGGGCTTCACGCTCTTCAAGACGATTTTGAAGGAAATCTCCGAAAGCGCCGTAAGGAGTGCCACCGACGAGATGAGAAAGAGAAACGACCAGAGGTTTCTCGCAAGAAACACCGTCACCGCAAAGACGACTACGGCTATTATTTTAATTCTGGGGTCGAGTCTATGAAGCACCGAGCTTCCCGAGAAATACTGCCCCAGCGTTATGTCCTTCAGCATATAACTTTCTTTATCCTTTCAAATGCGTCGTCAACGGTATATACTCCCTCTCCCTCGACGAGCCCTCTCTCGGAGAGTATCATCATAAGGGAGGTTATCTCGGGAAGTAAAAGTCCCGCTTCTTCTATGAGGTCGGGTCTGCCGAACACCTCGGGTACACTTCCTGCCGTCAGGACGGTACCGCCCTTCATAACCACGATATCGTCGGCAAAGCGCGCCATATCCTCCATACTGTGAGATATGAGAATGACGGTGGTGTTCTTTTCCTTCTGCCATCTTCTTATTCCGCCGAATATCTCGTCCCTTCCTCTCGGGTCGAGACCTGCGGCGGGCTCGTCGAGGACTATAACCTCGGGCTCCATTGCGAGTATTCCCGCAATAGCAACTCTTCTTTTCTGACCGCCCGAAAGCTCGAAGGGCGACTTCTCGAAGAGGTCGGGAGTGATGCCGACGAACTCGGCGGCGCTCTCCACCCTTCTTTTTATCTCGCTCTCGTCGAGTCCCATATTCGAGGGCCCGAAGGCGATATCGCGAAAGACGGTCTCCTCGAAAAGCTGATACTCGGGGTACTGGAAAACAAGTCCCACCTTAAAGCGTATTTTAGCGTTTTCGGGGGTCTTTTCGTTTATATTCCTGCCCTCAAAAAGCACCTCTCCCGAGGCTGGCTTAATTAGACCGTTCAGAAGCTGTGCGACGGTAGATTTACCCGAGCCCGTATGCCCGATTATTCCCGTCGTGCGACTGCGGTTAAATTCTATATTAACGTGTGTGAGTGCCTCTTTTTCAAAGGGCGTGTCGGGACTGTAAACGTAGGAAACGTCCCTTAAAGTCAGTATTGACAAAGCCTTTACCTCTTGATAAGTTTCTCTATTGCGTCGGCAGCGCCGAGGGGAGTGAGTATATCGGGGGAAATTTCCCTGCCCTCCGTCCTCATACGATGCACGAGCTCTGTTACCTGCGGTACGTCGAGCCCTATCTCCTTCAGTCTTTCGACCTCCCTGAAGACCTCGCTCGGTGTGCCGTCCATCTCTATTCTGCCGCCGTTCATAACGATTACTCGGTCGGCGGTGACCGCCTCGCTCATATAGTGGGTGATAAGAACCACCGTCATACCCTCTTTTTTGAGGGTCTCTATCGCCTCGAGCACCTCTCGGCGTCCGTGAGGGTCGAGCATTGCGGTCGATTCGTCGAAGATTATACACTCGGGCATCATTGCGATAATTCCCGCAATAGCTACCCTCTGCTTCTGTCCTCCCGAAAGCTGTGAGGGAGAATGATTTTTATACTCGGTCATTCCGACGGTCTCGAGGGCTTTTTTCACCCTCTCTCTTATCTCCTTCGGTTCTACTCCGAGGTTTTCGGGGGCGAACGCCACGTCCTCCTCGACAGTCGTTGCGACTATCTGATTGTCGGGGTTCTGAAAGACCATTCCCACCCGACGTCTGACGTCGAATATCCTCTCCTCCTCCGAGGTGTCTATTCCGTCCACCGTCACCCTTCCCGAGCGTGGCAGAAGTATTCCGTTCATAAGCTTTGCAAGGGTAGATTTACCCGAGCCGTTATGTCCGATTATTGCGACGAAGGTGCCCTTTTCAATCGAAAGGGAGACGTCCTTTATGACGGTGTCGGAGAGCGCCTCGTCGGTCGTATAGTCGAAGGATACCCCTTCAAGCTTTATTATTTCACTCATTTTATCCACCTTGCAGTTGCGCCTGCGGGGAGCACGAGCCCCGACGCCGTCACGGGAAGCCCTATCTCGTCCGACTCAACTCTGCCCCCTCTTTTACCCTTCATTTTAAGGCTTAAAAGATAGGACATCGAGGCGGGCTGAAGTCCCGTAGTATAAGAATTCAGAATGACGAAAAGAGGGTCGTCGGAGAGCACTCTCTCACAAAGCTCGAGAAACGCTCCGATGTTGTCCTCAAGCTTCCACATCTCTCCCGTCGGGCCTCTGCCGTAGGAGGGTGGGTCGAGGATAATGGCGTCGTATTTGTTTCCACGCCTGATTTCACGCTCGACGAACTTTGCGCAGTCGTCAACGATATAGCGGATGGGCGCGTCACCTAGTCCCGAAAGGGCGGCGTTTTCCTTCGCAAGAGAAACCATACCCTTCGATGCATCAACGTGACAGACGCTCGCTCCCGCCGCGGCGCAGGCGACGGTTGCGCCTCCCGTATATGCAAAGAGATTTAAAACCTTTATCTTACGCCCTGCTCCTCTTATCATCTCCCCTGCCCAGTCCCAGTTGACCGCCTGCTCGGGAAAGATACCCGTATGCTTGAAGCCCATGACCTTGACCGAAAGGGTTATACTTCCGTAGTCGATGCTCCAGGCGTCCTCCATTTTTTTGTTTCTTATATCCCACGAGCCGCCGCCGCTTTTCGAACGGTGATATACGCCGTCGGCAGAGCGCCAGAGGGGGCTCGACTTCACGTCCTTCCAGATGACCTGCGGGTCGGGGCGCTGAAGAATATAGTTCCCCCATTTCTCAAGTCGGTAGGAGTCGGAGGTGTCGATGAGCTCGTAGCTTTTCCATTTATCTGCAATCCACATATTTGAAAGTCCTTATACAAATATTATTCTAGTTTATGATTATAGCACAAGTCTTTCTATAAATCAATAAATTTACTACAAAAATATAATATATTTAATAAAGCACTTGAAAATATTTTTTCTGTGTAGTAAAATATTATAATAGCATAAATATGGGATTTTGTGAGATGCAGATAAGAATAACCGAAAAAGACAACGGAATAACGGTAAAGGAGTACCTTTCCCGCCTTCACTTCTCCTCGAGAATGATAACGAGGCTGAAGAACCGCGAGAACGGCATAACCGTCAACGGCGAGAAAAGAACGGTGAGGTTCACCCTCTCGGAGGGAGACCTGCTTCTCCTCAGGACCGAGGACGACGCTCCCTCGAGGAATATACCGCCCTCTGAAAGTAAAATAACGGTGCTCTACGAGGACGAGGACTTCCTCGCCGTAGATAAGCCTCCACACACTCCCATTCATCCGTCAAGAAATCACACGAGCGACACTCTCGCATCGGGCGTGATGTCCTACTATGCGGGAGAGAATTTCGTCTTTCGGGTACTCACACGCCTCGACCGAGACACGAGCGGTGTCGTTATTATTGCGAAAAACGCCGTTGCGGCGGCAAGCTTCTCCCGCCTTCTTGAAAAAAGAGAGGTAAAAAAAGAATACCTTGCTATCTGCGAGGGTATTTTTACCGAAAAAAGCGGAAAAATAACTTATAATATCCACCGTCCCGACGTGAAAAGCATTTTGAGAGAGGCGTCTCTCGACGAGGGCTACCCCTCGCTCACCCTCTACGAGGTGCAAAGGGAGGGGAAAAACGCATCCCTCGTCCTCTTTTCACCCGTTACGGGAAGAACGCATCAGATAAGAGTACACTCGAGGGCAATCGGTCATCCTATCATCTCCGACACCCTCTATCATACGCCGTCGGAATACATATCCCGTCAGGCGCTCCACGCCCACAGAATAACCTTCATTCATCCCTTCACAAAGGAAAAGACGGTCATCGTCTCACCGCTTCCCGAGGATATGAAAAATGCCGAAAGGATGCTTTTTTAGCAGATGAAAAAAAGACTTGCCCTTCTCGCTCTGCTCCTTTTTGCAGGAGCTTTAAGACAGCTTTTTTATGTGTCGGAGGGTTTTTCGGAGTTCTATACCCTGAATATCGCACCCCTTTTCAGACTTCCCCTTACCTTCCTTTCGTCGCTTTTCCCCTTCTCTCTCTTCGAGAGCACCGTCGGTATCGCGATTATACTTGCGCCGTTTTTCCTTTGGGCATTATTCAAAAAGAGATATCGAGCGAAAGCTCTCAAGAGCCTTTTATTTGTTTTGATTTTCGTTTTTCTCGCCTTCGTTTTCGTCTTTGAGGCGTCCTATTACCGAAAGCCCATCGACGAGACGGTGGGGATACCGAG
>JAZQUE010000208.1:0-4689 GCA_045631145.1 Eubacteriales bacterium | reverse complement strand
CCCGCACCTCTTACGTCTTACACCTTCGTCACCGTAAACGGAGAGGACTTCGGACTCTACCTTTCTCTCGAAGCGGTGGAGGACTCCTTCAAGATAAGGAATTACGGCTCGGCAGAGGGCACTCTCTATAAGCCCGAAACGATGGGAATGGGAGGCGGAATGGGCAGCGCGTCCCTTCAATATACCGACGATAGCTTCGACTCCTATACCGCTATATTTGAGAGTGCAAAGAGCGAAATTGACGACACCGACAAGAAAAATCTTATAAATGCGCTGAAGAATATAGGAGAAAACACCGCCCTTGGCACATATCTTGAAGCAGAGGACGTTATAAAGTATTTCGTCGTCCATAATTTCACTGTTAACTTTGATAGCTATACGGGCAGTATAATACACAATTATTACCTCTTTGAGAAGGACGGCAAGCTTTCTATGATTCCTTGGGATTATAACCTCGCTTACGGTACGTTTATGTCGGGCGGAGGGGCAAAAAGCCTTGTGAATTATCCGATAGATACGCCGATTTCGGGCGGAAGCCTTAAGTCTCGACCGATGATAAACTGGATATTTGAAAACGAGGAATATAAAGCACTTTATCACGAATATTTCGACCTCTTCATAAAAGAGACCTTTGAGTCCGGAAGGGCCGAGGAAATCATATCATCGGCGAAGGCTCTTATTTCGCCCTACGTTGAAAAAGACCAGACGAAATTCTGCACCTACGAGGAATTTGTTGCGGGTGCCGATACCCTTCTTGACTTCGTTTCCCTTCGCGCAGAAAGCGTGAGAGGACAGCTTGACGGAACTATTCCGTCAACGAGCGAAGGACAGAAGGGAAGCGACAGCCTCGTTCCTGCCGACTCTGTTAAGCTCTCGGCACTTGGTTCAATGGGTATGGGAGGAGATAAAAACGGCTTTGGCAGATTTGATAAAGCCTCGGAGGAGACTTCGAATCGTCCTCAAAACTTCGAGATACCCGACAACTTCGAGATGCCCGGAGACTTTGAGATGCCTGATACCGAGCGTACCCAAAACGGCGGATGGGGAGGTCGAGGCAATATTAAGGGTAATTTTGACCGAGGCGATATGACCTTCCCTAAGAATACCGATACCGAGGAGAAGGACGGAACTGTTCTTATTATGTCGGTAACGCTTTTCGTCCTCGCCTTCGGACTTATCTTTGCATTTTTCTTTAAAGCAAAAAGATAAAGACCTCGTAAGAGGTCTTTTTTCTTGACAAGAATGTTTTATGCATTGTATAATATAAGTTAGTTTATTTTAAGGAGCTCTCATATGAAAAAACTCGTTCTTTTACTTTTTGTTTTGCTTTTAGTCTTTATTTCGTGTGAAGAAGATTCGTCTATCGGCGTAATCGGAGGAGCAGACGGCCCTACCGAAATTATCGTGAGCAGAAGCGCGGAATAATACTATGAAGCTATTTATAAAGAACAAGGCATTTTATAAAACGGTGTGCGCTATTGCAATACCCGTCGCCCTTCAGGGACTTATCACCTCGGGTGTCAATATGATGGACACAGTAATGATAGGCAAGGTAGGAGAGACCGAGCTTTCGGCAGTATCCCTTGCCAATCAGTTTATCTCTATTTTCCATATTTTCTGTATGGGTATTGGAATGGGCGCATCAGTGCTCGTTTCCCGCTACTACGGTATGAAGGACGGAAAAGGACTTCGAGGAACGGTTTTGATAATGCTCCGCCTTTGTCTTATAATGTCGGCACTCTTTTCGGTGGCAACCGCTATCGCACCGAGCCTTATTATGAGAATATATACGAACGAAGCGCCCATTATAGCGCTCGGTCGGGAGTATCTTATTTATTCCGTCCTCTCCTACGCGCTGCTCGGACTGTCTCTCACCTCGACGATAGTTCTCCGTAACGTCGGTCAGGTAAAGCTTCCTCTTTACACCTCTATCGGCGCTTTTTTTATCAATATCGGCGCAAACTATCTTTTTATTTTCGTTTGCGATATGAGCGTTGCGGGGGCGGCGCTCGGAACGCTTGTTGCGAGAATTTTCGAGTTCGTCATAATATGCGGATATCTGTTTTTCAAGGATAAGGAGATATCATTCAGAATAAAGGATATTCTTACCCCCGTCGGAAACCTCTGGGGCGAATACATAAGAGTGAGCATCCCCGTCTTTATAAGCGACGGAATACTCGCCCTCGGAAACAGCTCTGTGGCAATGGTCATCGGCAGACTCGGCGAGAGCTTCGTTGCGGCAAATGCGGTAACTACGGTAACCCAACAGCTCAGCTCGGTTATGATACAAGGCTTTTCACAGGCAGGCGCAATCGTTACGGGCTACACTCTCGGAGAGGGAGACGTCGAAAAGACCAAGAGGCAGGGAGATGCCTTCCTCGGACTCGGTATGGCTTTCGGTATCATTTCAGCGGGCATTATAATGCTCCTTTCCGAGCCTATGATAAATATGTACGATCTGTCTGTCGAAACGAAGGCACTTGCAAGAGAGCTTATGCTTTCTATCAGTATAATAGTTCTCTTTCAGGCGACCAACAGTATAATGACGAAGGGCGTTTTGCGAGGAGGCGGAGACACGAAGGTGCTTATGACGGCGGACAATATCTTTTTGTGGGTAGCCTCTATTCCTCTTGGAATACTCGCAGGCTTCGTCCTTCACCTTCCCGCCTTCTGGATATACTTTTCGCTTAAAATCGACCAGGTTCTTAAGGCGTTCTGGTGCGTCGTGAGACTAAGAAGCGGAAAATGGATAAAGAAAATAAAGTCTTCAGAGGAGCTTTCGTGAAAAAATATAAAAAAGTATATCTCGAAATAACGAATATCTGCAATAAAAGCTGCTCCTTTTGCCATGGCACGAAAAGAGAAAAAGCGATAATGGATGAGGAGCATTTTCTGAAAGCGCTTGAAAAGCTCGAGGGAGCGTGCGAGTATCTCTATTTTCATCTGCTCGGAGAGCCACTTTGCCATCCCAAGATAATCGATTATATAAATGAAGCGGTAAAACGAGGCTTCAAGGTGTCTCTCACCACCAATGGAACGCTGCTTTCTCGGCGTTCGGAAGAGCTCGTGAAAAGCCGAGTAACGAAGGTGTCGGTTTCTCTCCATAGCCTTGAAGGAGAGGAAGACAAAGAGTACCTTGACGGCGTTATCGGCTTCGCGAAAAAAGCGAGCGCCGAGGGTATTCTCGTAAGCCTTCGACTTTGGAACAAGGGAGAGGATAACGGGAATACCGAAGAAAAGCTGAAGGAAGCCTTTCCCGAGTGGCAGGAGCAGAGAAACGATAGCTTTCGCCTTTTTGAAAGAGTATATCTTGAATACGCCCCTCGCTTCGAATGGCCCGATATCGAAAGGGAGTCAGGAGAAGAAAAGAAGTTTTGCTACGGACTTCGAGACCAGTTCGGCGTGCTCGTTGACGGAAGCGTCGTTCCGTGCTGCCTCGACGCCGAGGGGGATATAACGCTCGGTAATATCTTCGAGGACACCCTTGAAAATATCCTCACCTCCAAACGTGCGGTAGACATAAAAGAAGGCTTCGACAGAAGACGCGCCGTCGAGGAGCTATGTAAAAAATGCCCCTATGCCCAAAGATTTTAACCTATTAATCGCCCTTTTTCGACAGAAAAAGGGCGATTTTTTATTCTTTTTGCAAGAAAAATAACGCCGAAATTGTTGAAACGGACGAAATTTGCTTTTTATATGGAAATAGATGGTAAATGATATTGATTTAATTGGAAGTATATGGTAGAATAATGGCAGTTCAAATAAGAAAAACAAAAAGGAGAAAGAAAAAATGAACACAATGAAAAGAATCAAGGTTTACGTAGTTGACTCAAATAGCGATTACAGATACGTTTGCGCCGACAATCTTCGCACTCACGGCTTTGACGTGGTAGGGGAGAGTGGAGACGGAAGGGATGCGCTCGATGCGATTGCTCGCTTCCGTCCCGACGTGGTGCTTGTTGACCTGTGGCTTCCCGGGCTTGACACCCATTGTCTTATTACCGAGGCGAAGAAGCTCGACGAGAGCTACGACCCCGAATTTATTTTAGTTACTGGAATTAATAACCGCCGTCTTATTGAGGAGACTATAAACGTCGGTGCGTCGGGTTGTATCATAAAGCCCTTTGACTATTCGAGCCTCGTTTTCAAGATAACGCAGGTTATGGATAAATCGAGATGCGATATGCTCTATAAGAATGAAGAGGACGGCGACTTTGAGCTTGAAGCGCAGGTTACCCAGATAATACATCAAGTAGGAATACCCGCACATATAAAAGGCTATCAGTATCTTCGCACCGCAATAATTATGGTGGTCAATAATAATCGAATTATAAACGAGGTGACGAAAACGCTCTATCCTACGGTAGCCGAGCGCTTTTCAACTACCTCGTCGAGAGTGGAAAGAGCTATCCGCCACGCTATCGAGGTCGCCTGGGACAGAGGAGACGTCGATATGCTCAATTCCTATTTCGGCTACACCGTACAAAACTCCAAGGGCAAGCCTACAAACTCCGAGTTTATCGCAATGATTGCCGATAACCTCAGACTTAAAATGAAAAGTAAAATAGGATAAACAAAAATGCTTTCGGAATTTCCGAAAGCTTTTTTGTTTATTCATAATATGTTTACAAGTATTTTCAAAAAACTATTGACTTTTTTCGAGATAGATGTTAAATTTATATCGTGAGT
>JAZQUE010000207.1:0-2648 GCA_045631145.1 Eubacteriales bacterium | reverse complement strand
TATACATTGTAATATATTTTTTTGAGTTTTGCAACACATTTTTGAAAAAAACTTTAAATTTATTGAATTTTACTAATTTTCCACATTACCTGTAAACTTGACTATTGCCTCGGAAGAGTCTGAAATATCGATGATTCCCGTAGAATCGTTCCATATTTTATTGTTCATCATTTCGGAAAAAAGTTTTATTTTCTGATCGGCTTTTTCAAACGAGCCGAAGATTATTTCAAATCTTCCGTCGTAGGTAAGCTTTACGTTGAATCTGTCGGTGGTGTCGATGTCTGTTATCATCGGGGTCATCGAATACTCGTCAAGCGCCTTCATTATCTCGACAAGAGAGGAAAGCTTTTCCTCTTTATCAAAGACGATGTCCTCTCCAGAAATGCAGCGCTTCACCCCTTCGGTAAGAAGCTCGGTTCTTCTCGCGCCGTCGTAGGACGGGTCGGAGACTATCTCGAGCACTCTCCCCTCCGACGACAGAATGAAAACGTCGTTTCCGAGTCTCGTAAAGAGCGTTCCTTTATTCTCCACTATATCTACCTTCAATACGTTCGGAAGTCTTTTCTTTATGTCTACACTGTTTATGTAAGGAAACTCCGAGAGGAGTGCCTCCTCTGCCGAGCGAGAATCGTAGGTAATGAGATTCGTATCCTTCTTTATATTGAGGAATTTCGAAACGTCCTCCGAGCTATAGGGGGCTTCGGTCGAAATTCCCGTGACCTCGATGGTTTTGATATTAAAAAGATTATGAAACGCCATTACAAGAAAAAAGATTACTACGATTATAACGAGAAAAAGAGTAAAGTACTTCTGAAGCTTACTTTGATGCTCTGCCTTTTTCTTAATCTGTTCAAGCTTTTTTGTGTCGTTCATTATTTCACTCCGTGAGATTTTTTATAACCTCGTATATTCTCTCTCCCGTATCGGTTACCGCAAGACGCCCCATACACTCCGACATTTCGGAAAGCTTTTTTTCGTCGGAAATGAGACTTAAAATTTTTTCTTCAAGAAGCTCGGGAGTAAGGTCTTTTTCTTCTATCAGGACTGCGCCTCCAGCATTTGCGACGACGAGGGCGTTTTTATATTGGTGATTGTCGGTGACGTTGGGAGACGGAATAAGGATAGCGGGCTTACGGAGAATCGCAAGCTCGGCAAGCGTTATCGCACCTGCTCTCGAAATCACGAGGTCTGCCGACGCCATTTTCGAGGGCATATCGTAAATATATTCAAGAAGCTCGACTCCTTTTTTATCAAGAAGTCCTCGTTTTTTTATCTCCTCTTCCCTCACACGCCACTCGTAAGAGCCTACTCCGTGAGTGTGCTGTGCCTTTTCGGAGACCTTGCCTCTTTCGATGACATCAAAAACTGCGTTATTGAGTGCTTTTGCGCCGAGGCTTCCTCCGTAAGAAAGAATATAGGGAGAATTTCGTTTTTCTTTCTTTACTTTAAGCATTTCTGGGTTGGTGGGGTTTCCAACGAAAACTATCTTCTTCTCGTCGATATCAAGCTGACCTCTCGATTCCTCGAAGCTTATCATTACCTTATCGACGACTCGTGAGAGCATTTTAGTAGTAACGCCGACTACGGCATTCTGCTCGTGAATAGCGGTAGGGATACCTCGGCTTGCCGCCGCCTTCAAAACAGGCCAGCTCACGTATCCGCCCGTACCTATAACGATATCGGGAGAAAAGCGTTTTATAATCTTCCCTGCCTTTATGGGAGAGGTAACTGCTTTATAGAGGGCTCCGACGTTCGCGAGCATCGCTTTCGGAGACTTCTTTCGCTGAAAGCCCTTGACATCAACGTGAAATATCTCGTAGCCTGCTCGTCCCACGAGCTTATTCTCCATACCAGACGGCGTGCCGACGAAGGCAATCTCGGCGTCGGGGTGCTCTTTTTTTATTATAGAGGCAATAGCGAGAGCAGGGTTAATATGACCTGCAGTTCCTCCGCCCGAAAGTAAAACTCTCATCAAAGGTTATCCTTTCTCGTGATATGAATATCTTGAAATATTGAGTACTATTCCCATTTCCGCCATAAGCATTATAAGAGAGGTGCCTCCGTAGCTAAAGAACGGAAGGGATATACCCGTACTCGGTAGAGTGTTCGTAACAACGGCAAAGTTAAGGAGTGCCTGAATTGCTACCTGTGTAATAATACCTATTACTACAAGAGAGGAATAGGTGTTATGTGCGTGCCTCGCAATATAGAAGCCTCGCCAGACGAGTGCTACGAAAAGTAAAATTACGAAGGAGGCAAAAATGAAGCCGAGCTCCTCGCAAAGAATTGCGAATATGTAGTCGTTCTGCGGTTCGGGAAGGTAAAGGTGCTTTTGGGTGCTCTGACCGAGTCCTACTCCCCAAAGTCCGCCCGAGCCGATAGCGAGAAGCGACTGCAAGGGCTGCCAGCCTCCGCTCTGGAGATAATCTTCGGGGTGAAACCATACCTGAAGACGGGCGATAGCGTGACCCGAAACTAAAATTATAACGACAACTCCCACGACGGCGATAGCACCTAAAATCAAAAGCTGTTTCATCGGCACGTCGCCGAAGAACATCAAGACCGCGATAAGAAGCATTACGATAAAAAGGCAAGAGATATGTGGCTCAAAAAAGAGCGTTACAGCCATATAAACGGCTACTGTAAAA
>JAZQUE010000206.1:0-1557 GCA_045631145.1 Eubacteriales bacterium | reverse complement strand
AGAGCATTTGACTTTTAATCAAAGGGTCTGGAGTTCGAATCTCCAGTGGATCACCAAAAAGAAAAACAGATGCAACCGCATCTGTTTTTTCTTTTTGCATAGAATTATCGGGAATCGAACCCGAAAGAAACGCTTCTCATATCATCACACCGCAGGGACTGCCTGCCATATATTCCTTGAAGTCAAGAGTTTTAAAGCTTCTAATCTCTGCACCTTTTTAAGAATTATATCGTTTAAAAATTCATTTTTTACAGTTATTATATATTTACACCTCGTTTATTCACGATTATATCACAAAAAATCGTTCAGTCAATCTTGATTTATTCGATTCTTTGTGATAAAATAACGAGTGTAAGCTTCTATTGAACGGAGAAAAACTATGTATAGAATAACTAAAAAGAGAATACTTAACCCTACCGTTACCGAGCTTTATATCGAAGCGCCCCTCGTTGCGAGAAAAGCTCTTCCCGGTCAGTTTATAATACTTCGGGTTGACGGCGAGGGCGAGAGAATACCCCTCACGATTGCGGGAGTGGAGGGAGAAAGCGTCAGAATCATATTCCAGACCGTCGGCGCTACTACCTTGAAGCTCTCGAAGAAGGAGGAGGGGGAATATATCGAGGACTTTGTTGGGCCTCTCGGTACGGCGACACATCTCGACGGACTTAAAAAGGTGTGTATTGTCGGAGGAGGAGTTGGCTGTGCTATTGCCCTTCCTATCGCTGAAAAGCTTCACGAAATGGGCGCAGAGGTAACGAGCATCGTCGGCTTCAGAAGCCACGACCTCGTGATACTTGAGGACGAATTCAGAAAAGCGTCCGACCGCCTTGAAATAATGACCGACGACGGCTCTTACGGAGAAAAAGGCAACGTCACCGCACCCCTTAAAGCAATGCTTGAAGAGGGCGAAAAATTCGATATGATAATCACTATCGGCCCTCTTATTATGATGAAGTTCGTCGTAGCGACGGCGAAGCCCTACGGCACGCCCGTCACGGTGTCGATGAACCCCATAATGATAGACGGAACGGGTATGTGCGGGGGCTGCCGTCTTACCCTCAATGTTGACGGGAAGAAGGTCACGAGGTTTGCCTGTGTTGACGGCCCCGACTTCAACGGCTACGAGGTAGATTTCGACGAGGCGATGTCGAGAGGCAGAATGTATTCGGGCTTCGAGCGACACGCCTACGACACCGCATGCAATCTCTTTTCGAAGGAGGTAAAGTGATATGCCGAATATGACACCGGTACGTTCTCCAATGCCGACGCAGGACGCGAAGGTCAGAGCGCACAACTTTGACGAGGTAGCCCTCGGCTACTCGGAGGAGACTGCGATAAGCGAGGCAGAACGCTGTCTTAACTGTAAAAATATGCCCTGTGTTGAGGGCTGCCCCGTAAAAATACATATTCCCGAATTTATCGCAAAGGTAAAGGAGGGCGAATTTGAAGAGGCGTATAAAATCATTACGAAAACCTCCTCTCTCCCCGCAGTCTGCGGAAGAGTATGCCCTCAGGAAACGCAGTGTGAGGCAAGATGCGTGAGAGGTATCAAGGGTG
>JAZQUE010000205.1:0-2637 GCA_045631145.1 Eubacteriales bacterium | reverse complement strand
CTTCGGAATATATGTTCTTACCGTTCTTGAGAACTATAAGGTTCTTCTTTCTGCCCGTGATACAAAGCTGACCCTTATCGTTTATCATACCGTAGTCGCCCGTTCTGAACCAGCCGTCCTCCGAGAGAACCTTCTTCGTTTCTTCCTCGTTCTTGTAGTAGCCCATCATAACGATGTCGCCCTTAACGCATATCTCTCCGTGTCCTTCTTCGTTGGGGTCGTCAATCTTGACCTCGATACAAGGAAGTGTGTAGCCGACGGAGTTGGGGTCGTTCGTTTCCTCCTGATTTACGCTTACGAGAGGCGAGCACTCGGTAATTCCGTAGCCGTTGAGAAGCGCGATGCCGATAGAATCGAAGAACTCTGCAACCTCTGCTCTGAGGGGTGCACCGCCGCAGACGATGAGCTTCAGCTCGCCGCCGAATGCCTTATGGATAGCGCCGAAAATCTTACGTCTTGCATCGATGCCAATCTTGCGAAGTCCGTTCGAAAGCTTAATCGCCGCCTTGATAGTCTTTGTCTTGCCCTGCTTATCAATATTCTCCCAAACCTTCTTGTAGAATACGTCAACGAAGGCGGGAACGAGATAGATGTGCTCGGGCTTAAAGAGAAGCATATTACGAAGGGTCGCCGCACGGGAGTCGTTGATACAGATAGTTACGTTGCATCTGAGCTCAACGAGGATAGCGGGAATTGCCTCGTAGGTGTGATGATAAGGAAGCACCGAGAGAGTCTTGTCGTAAACGTGAGCAACCTGAAGTCCGTACTTTATCGAAGAAACGATGTTGTGCTCCGAGAGCATAACGCCCTTCGAAAGTCCCGTAGTACCCGAGGTATAGGAAATAAGCTTGACTGCATACTCGTCTCTCGTCTCGTCAAGGAAAAGAGTAGAGCCCTCGTCGAGAAGCTTGCGTCCCTCCTCGATAAGTCTTGCCATCGAGAGATATTTTCCGTCGTGCTCCTCACGGTCGAAGGAAATGAAGTATTCGATTCCGTCGGCTTTGCCTTCCATAAAGCGCTTTTCGTACTTTTCGGAGCAGAAGCAGACCTTTGCGTCTCCCGCATCGAGAATGTGCTCGACGTTCGACTGAGAAAGCTCGGCGTCGATAGGGATAAAGACAGTCTTCGACTGAAGCACTGTGAGATATGCGACTATCCAGTCGTAGCGATTTTCGCTGATACACGCTATATGCCCCTCGGTAAGTCCTCTCGCCGAGAGAGCCGTTCCGAGTGCGAGGGTGGTGTTTCTGAATTCGGTGTAGGTTACGTTTACCACTTCCCCACCCTTCTTGTAACAGAAGGCGTATTTGTCGGGAGTGTCCTTTGCCGACGTTTCAAGTAATTCCTTGATAGAATAGAAATCTCTTAAGGGTGCGTATTTTACCTTGTATTCCATAGCGTTCACCTTTCTAACATTAAAAATTACATTTGCTTGTTTTCGATACTATGTTAACATATTTTATTCTGATTGTCAATAGTTTTAAAACCACTTGACATAATTTTTGTAATATGTTATATTACAAAGGAAGAAAAGAAAGAGGTTTGTTTATGACGAGAAGAGAAGAATATTTGAGCTTTCACTGTCCGAGGTGGGAGGAGTTTCCCGACGTTGAGCTTTACGCCGATCAGGTATTGTCGGTAGTACAGAGGCACGTTTCGTTTTTTGATAAAGAGATTGAAATGACCTTTACCTCGAATATGATAAATAACTACGTCAAGCAGAAGATAGTAAAGCCTCCCGTCAATAAGCGTTATGACAGAGTGCATCTCGCCTACTTTATGGTTGTATGTATCTTCAAGCAGTTTATGACGATATCCGAGCTTTGCCGTGCAATAGCGGTGCTTATGGAAAAGTACACCGTAAAGGAGCTTTACGACGTTTTCTGCGTTGAGCTTGAGGGGGCGCTGAAGGCGACCTTCGACCCCGAAAATCATAAAATATCCTACTCCGAGAACGAAACGAAGGAAACTAAAATCATAAGGGCAGCCGCCCTCACCTTCGCGAACCTCGCATATGCGAAGTACCTCGTGAATGGGGAAGAATAAAAACACTTTTTAAATAAAAACAGCCACTCTTTCGAGTGGCTGTTTTTATTATTAGTCTATCGTTACAATAACGTAGGTGTCTGTGAAGTTCGTGAAGGTTGCCCATTCGTCGAGGAGAAATACGCTTTCAATCTTACGAAGCTTATCGGTGCGCTCGTTATACACCTGAAGCTCGAGCTCGCGTCCTACGTACTCCTCACCAAGCTCTACCATAAGCTTCGCCGAGGTGAAGGGCAGGGCATTAGTTGACTCAAAGTAAACGTCGGTGACGTAGCTATCTCCCGCAAGAGCCTTCAGCATTTCGTACTTTGCGTCGAATCTGCTCTCTCCGTCTAAGGAGACCTTCATATCGTAATAATGAGTGTCGTCCGTCTTGATATTCGATGCAGTTACAACAAACTTATAACCGTCACCGCTTATCGTAATAACAGAGTCGGGAGAAAGTGTCTTGATGTTTTCAAGAGCGAGGGCAGATACCCAGTTCTTGAAGGTAACGTCAATCTCGTACTCTGCCTCGAGCTCTACGAAGTCGTTCGGAAGATACATTCTCGAAATCTGCTCGGTATAAGGAAGCTCATCGATAGCGCCTGT
>JAZQUE010000204.1:0-2364 GCA_045631145.1 Eubacteriales bacterium | reverse complement strand
GTTGAATATCACGGTCCTCAGTGCTCTTACGGCTGCGATACGCTTATAGCGCAGGGACTTGTTGAAAAGCTTGCAGAAAAGAGGGATATTATTATCGCACCTTCTATTAGCTACAGCCCCTCGAGTTGGGCAGTAGGCGGCAAGACCTCGGGCACCGTTCACGTTGACGAGGTGGTATTTGAAGAATACCTCTATAACATTTTTATGAGTATGCTTTATGCAGGACTCCGTAATATCTATGTAGTTATTCACCATCAGTTTGAGGAAGGTAACTTTATGCCTATGACCCTTTCCTATATGAAGGCGGCAAAGAGAGCAACGATGAGATACCTTGAACAGACTATGGGCGAAGGCTGGTGGGGAAGCGAAAGCTACTCCGACTACTACGCAAACCTCGGCGGCGGAGACGACCCGTTCAGCTGGATAAAGGTTATTCCCGCAATGGCTCCCGAGGCACAGCACGCAACGGGCTATGACCACGCAGGCAAGTACGAGTGCTCTATCCTTATGGCACTCTATCCCGATGCCGTTAAGCTCGAGAGACTCGGAGATATCGACCATTGGTTCACAAAGAGCTCTGCACAAGCAAATATGGAGCTTGGTCAGAAGATGGTAGATATTTCTCTTGAATATCTTGACAAAGCTATCGTTTAAATGTTAAAATGAAAAGACGGCACTCGTTGCCGTCTTTTTTGAAAATAAGGAGGAGCATATGAAGCTTAATCTTAAAAAAGAATTTTTCTCGGAAAAAGAATACGTTTTGCTCGAAGAGAGCACTCTCAAGGTAACCGCCTTCCGCTTTTCTACCGGTGTAGAAGCACTTAAGGTAGAAAACGAAAAGGGCTATTTCACTATCCTTCCCTTTATGGGACAGCAGATATGGGATTTCCATTTCGGTGGTAAGGACCTTAAAATGAAGACTACTGTAAAGGAGCCTCGTTCCGATGTTCAGTTTCTTATGACCTACGGCGGTTTTCTTTATCATTGCGGAATTCAGTCCTTCGGTGCTCCCGACGAAAGTCATCCCCAGCACGGCGAGATTCCCAATATTGCATACGATAATGCTTATATCGAGGTTGGCTCGGATGAAAAGGGCAAGTACGTCGCAGTCGGCGGAACTCTTCATTACGATGTCGCCTTTATTAAGAAGTATGACTTTTCACCGGAATGCCGTCTCTATGAGGGCGCAAGCAAGGTGAAGGTAAGCGTAACTCTCGACAATAAGAGAGCAGAGCCCCTTGAGTATATGTACCTTGCTCATATCAACTTCCGTCCCTTCGTCGGTGCTCGCCTCGTGTATAACGTACCCAGAGACGCAGAGCATATTATGATACATAAGATTGTGCCTGACAACCTTCCCACAGAAACAAAGGAAAAGCTTATCTCTTATATGGATGCTCTTGAGAACGACCGTTCCATTGTGGATAAGGTCGGAAACGATAAGGAAATCTATATTCCCGAAATCTGCTTCAGAATGAAGTATGTTCCCGATGAAAACGGCAGAGGCTATACTATGCAGTATATTGAGGGAGAGGGCGCGTGCTACGTTGACCATCCCGTTGAGGTACTCGATTTCCCCGTACGCTGGATATCGAGAACACCCATTGAGGATGCTATGGGTATGATTCTTCCTGCAACCTCCGAGCACCTTGGATATAAGGACTCGAAGGCAAAGGGCTATATCAAGCACCTCGCAGGCTTCTCGTCTCTTAACTTCTATATGGAGGTCGGCTTTATAACCGATGCCGAAGCGAAGGAAGTAGAAAAGAAGATTAATTCGCTCATATAACTCAAAAAAGACTTCGACTGCCGTCGAAGTCTTTCGCTTTGTGTAAGGAGAACCACCAGCAATGCTGGTGGAATAAAAAAGCTTTAGCTATGAGTAGAAAAAGTATCCTCCTTTGATATATAATAAAGGCAGGTCTAGCCAACCGCCAAAAAAATCAAAGGAGGAATCAAGTAATGAAACTTGACACAGATAGTTTAGCACATACAAAATGGAATTGCAAGTATCACATAGTATTTGCACCAAAATATCGCAGACAGGTGATATATGGAAAGATAAAATCAGACATAGGGATAATGCTGAGGAAATTGTGTGAATACAAAGAGGTGGAAATAATAGAAGCAGAGGCGTGTAAAGATCACATACATATGCTTGTGTCAATACCACCAAAATATAGCGTAGCACAAATCGTAGGATATCTAAAAGGAAAAAGCAGTTTGATGATATTTGAGAAATATGCAAATATGAAGTACAAGTATGGGAATCGGCATTTCTGGTGCAGAGGGTATTATGTTGATACAGTAGGGCGAAATAAAAAAGCAATAGCAGAATACATACGAAACCAGTTGCAGGAAGAC
>JAZQUE010000203.1:0-2409 GCA_045631145.1 Eubacteriales bacterium | reverse complement strand
GCGTATGTTTCAACGGGAGTAACCTTTTCTGCGTATACGATGTCGCCAAGAGTAGCAACTACGAGAATGTCGCCAACTGCAACTTCGATAGAAATCTTAGCAGCCTTGATGTTAGAACCGTAAGCAGAACCAGCAAGAGTCTTAAGAGCTACAATCTTGTCAGCAGTTCTGCCGATAGACTCAACCTTAACTGCGGTCTTTTCTACAACTTTGAGCTCGTCGATGATAGCATCGCCGTCTTTGTCGATTGCACGAGCCATGAAGGGCTTGCCAAGAAGAGTCTTAACTGCTTCTGTGATTTCGTAAGCACCCTTGTCATTCTTTGTAGTCTTGAATGCAGCTTCGCCGTTAACGTTGAGTGTGTACTCTTCGTTTGCCTTGTAAGCTACACCGCCGATAGTAAGAGTGTCAAGAGCCTTGTTGTACTTAACTTCTACGCCGTCAACAACAGAGCCGAGAACGGTAAGACCGCCAAGGAGCTCGCCATCCTTCTTGAGACCAAGAAGCTTAAGACCTTCAAGAGCTTCTGCCTTGCCTTCGTATGCTTCAAGACCGAGATCCTTAAGCTCGAATTTGTAAACGCCGTCAATGTCCTCGTCAAGAGTAACGTTCTCTTCTGCATCTACGCTTTCTACGTCGAAGTAAACTTCAGTAACACCCCAGATATCGCCCTGAAGAGTCATAGCAACGGGAACTGACATGTAAACAGTTTCGCCTGCAGCGTTTGTGAACGCCTGCTTTTCCATCTTAGTTGCCTTCATGTCTGCATTAAGAGCGTTGTACATGATCTGAGCAACCTGAGCTCTGGTGAGCTGGTCTGCACCGTTTACGCCGTCAAGGTCCTTGCCGAGGTTGAGTTCTCTGAGAGCCTTGATTCTAACGTCGGTGGGCCAAAGGTTGGAATCCCATTCGTTGTAGCCGAGAACGCCACAAACCATCTTGAGAGCCTGGTCGTATGTAACGTTGTCGTTGGGACCGAACTTGCCGTCGCCGTAACCGCCGATGATACCCTGAGCGGAGCACCATCTGATGTAGCCTGCTGCCCAGTTGTCAGCTGCTACGTCGGAGAATGCGGTTGCACCTGCACCAGCATCAACGAATGTGGTGTAAAGTACGTATGCGAGTTTTGCCATTTCTGCACGGGTAACCTTCTGATCAGGCTTGAAGGTGCCGTCTTCGTAACCGCCGATAACACCGAGCTGTGCAAGAACGTTAATAGCATTAGCGTGCTTGTTACCAGCTACGTCGTCAAACGCGGAAACTGAAAGTGCTGCACTTGCAATCATAACTACTGCAAGGAGCATTGCTAAAAAGCGTGCGCTTGTTTTCATAGTTGTGAAAACCTCCTAAAATATTTCTTTTATGCCTTTTCTTTTGGCACTATCATAATATCACAGTGTTTTCCTGAATGCAAGTCTTTTTGAGTTTTGTAACACAACTGTAACATTAGACAAGGTTTTGTTACATAATTTGTGGTTTTTGTTACACAAAATGAAAAAAATACAAAATATAGTAAAATTTCCAAATAAAAATAGACTTTCCTTCCTTGACTTTGAGGTATTGTTATTATATTATATATAAAGGAAGAAATCAAGAGCTTTTATTTAATGAAAGGTTAATTATGAAACAGTTAAAAAGAAAAAGACGTCATCTTCGCCCAATGCCCATAATAATTCTTCTCGGAATTATTATAATTATGATATTTTCTCTCCTTTTCGTTTTTTCGAAATGCAACGGTGAGAAGGAGGAAGAAAAGAAGCCTATAGAGGAGGTCGTTCCCGACGAGCCCGTAGTGCCCGAGCCCGAGCCCATCGTACCCGAGGAGACGAGGCTTACCTTCGTTGCCTTCGGAGATAATCTTATACACAGCTCGATTATCGAGGACGGCGAAAGGCTTGCAAAGGAAGCGGGAAAGAGCGAGAAGTACTACTTCGACCCGATGTACGAAAACTTCGAGGACATTGTAGGCGATGCAGACATAGCGTTTATAAATCAAGAGACTCCTATTGCGGGCCCCTCCTTCCCTGCGGCGGGCTATCCGCAGTTCAACACCCCCGACGAAATGGGCGAGACGCTGATAAGGCTTGGCTTCGACGTAATAAACACCGCCACCAATCATATGCTCGACTGCTACGGAAAGGGACTTCTTTATCACGCAGACTACTGGGCGTCGAAAAGTGAGCTCGGAGTTATGCAGATAGGAAGCTATAAGAATAAGGAAGACTACGAGAATATCAGAGTTTTTGAAAAGGACGGCGTGAAGATTGCTTTTCTCGCCTACACCTATTCGACCAACGGAATTTCAGCGGGAAGCTCCTACGACATATATATCCCTTATATTAATAATGAAGAAATGACGAGAAAGGTAAAAGAGGCAAAAGAGCTTGCCGACCTCGTATTCGTTTCGAT
>JAZQUE010000202.1:0-4349 GCA_045631145.1 Eubacteriales bacterium | reverse complement strand
GCTACGATCCGACTTGAGTCGAGTCCCTCGAGAAGTCTGTCGGCGTATTTGGTAATACGAAGATACCAGACGTCCTTCGATTTCTGGATAATATCGTTATGGCAGATGTCGCACTTACCGCCCTGCGAGTCCTCGTTCGAGAGAACTACCTTACAGTGAGGGCAGTAGTTGACGAGAGCAGTGTCACGGAAGGCAAGTCCTTCCTTGAAAAGCTCGAGGAATATGTGCTGTGTCCACTTGTAGTAGTTCTCGTCGGTGGTGTCGATAACTCTCGTCCAGTCGAAGGAGAAGCCTACTCTCTTTAATTGGTTCGTGAACTTTTCGATATTTTGGTCTGTAAGTATTCTTGGGTGAGTGTTGAATTTTATTGCCGAGTTTTCGGTGGGGAGACCGAAGGCGTCGAAGCCGATGGGGAAAAGGACGTTGTAGCCCTGCATCCTCTTTTTACGGCTGATGACTTCAAGACCCGAATAAGCCTTGATGTGACCTACGTGCATTCCCGAGCCGCTGGGGTAAGGGAACTCAACGAGTCCGAAGAATTTCGGCTTTGAGGAATGGTCCTCTGCCTCGAAAATCTTCGATTCCTCCCATTTGTCTTGCCATTTTTTCTCAATCTCTTTAAAATTATACGCCATTTTTTGTTTTCCTTTCTTCATTATGCAAATCACCGAGGTGTTTTTTTATTGAATATTGAAGAATGAATATTGAAGAATTTTGGTAAATTTTGCTTTGAGCAAAATAAAAAATTGATTGTAAATTTCGCTTTAGCGAAATTGCCTTAAATTTTTCAATCTTAAATATTCATTATTCATTAAATCACCGAGAGTGATTTATTTATGATAAAAGATTAGTTATATCTATGTCATCCGCATCTGCCCAGAGCTTTTCAAGATTGTACTTCGTTCTGGCGTCACGGCTGAAAACGTGAACTATTACGTTATCGTAGTCGATAACTATCCACTCTGACGCTCCGTGTCCTTCGCGTCTCGATGGGGTGACACCCTCTTCACCGAGCTTGAACTCAAGCTCGTCTGCGAGAGCGTTTACCTGCGTGTTATTTGAACCGCAGGCAAGCACGAAATAATCGGCAATAACCGTCTGCTTCTCAATTCCAAGCAGCTTTATATTAAACGCCTTCTTGTCGTCAAGTATCTTTATTACGGCGTCTGCGAGTTTTCTCGAATTATTCATTATCTTCTGTCCTTTCGGTTTCTTCGTATGTATCTTCTATGGGCTCTTCTGTTTCTTCTTCCGTCTCCTCTGTCGTTTCTTCCGTCGGTTCGTCTATCGGCTCATCCGTTTCCTCGCCTTCCTCCTCAGAGGGTGAGGGGGTAGGGCGAGGCTTAACTACGATGATGTGAGGCTGGTCCTTGCCGATTTCTCCTGCGGTAAGACCGTTCGTGTCAACGACTGTATATCCCGTTCTCATCTGCTCCGAGAGGGTAACGTAATCTTCGGTAACCTCAACGTTGTAGAGATTGAAGGCACGGTTTATAATTTCGAGGTTTTCCTTCATATAGAGGGTGTACATAGACGCACCTCCCGAGGTGAAGAACGATTCTCCGGGGGCAGTATAGAAGGTGATGGAGTCGGCGGAAAGCTTGCCGAAATCTACTTTTTTGAGATAGCCTACGAGGTCGGTGAGCGTCATACCCGTCGTTGAATATTTGACGAGATTTGATGCTACCGAGGTGAGCTTGTCGAGGGAATACCAATCGGGAGAAAGGAGCTTTTCAATGAGCGCCGAGAGGAATATCTTCTGCGCCGATACTCGTCCGAGGTCACCGAGCACGTAAGTGTTTCGGAATCTTACGAACTGCTCCGATTTGTCGCCGTCGAGCACCTGTCTGCCTTTCTTGAGGTCGATGTGAAGGTTTTGCGCCTCGTCGTTATAGTACATATCGAAGGGAACGTCAACCTCTACTCCGCCTATCGAGTCGATAACCTTTACAAAGCCGTTTAAGTCTATCATAAAGTAGTTGTCGATGGTGATACCGAAGGTATTTTCAAGAGAGCCCTCAAGGTACTTTATCGCCTCGTGTGAGGCATCGGAGTGGGACATCGAGCGGGAATACTTCATATACGCAAAGGCGTAGATTGCATTAATTCGCTTGCTTGCTCCGACGTTTATCGGATCCTCGACGTATGTGTCTCTCGGAATCTGAAGGACGTTTATCTCCTGCGTATCGGAGTCGAAGTTGACTATCATAATGACGTCGGTATTAGAGCCGACTCTGTCCTTACCGACGACGAGGACGTTATACGAATTTTTATCTCTGACTATATTTTCTGTTTCTCCCTTTTTACCAACAGCGAAGAAGTCCTCGAGAGTGTAAATCGTTCCGAGGGTGGGCTCGCGGAAATATCGGTAGACGTTAGAGAAGTTATACGCCGATTTCTTTCCGAAGGCACTCATAATGCTACTGTTTTCAAAGGGGTTATTGACGTCGTCTATCGAGGGCGACATAAAGAGAATAGAAAGAGCAAGCATTGCAAGGACGGCGAAAACCGCCGTGATAGCTATAACGAGGGGCTTGTTCTTCTCCTCAAGTTCTATCGGCACCGTTTTTACCTCGGGCTTATTTATCGAGACGTCCCTTTTTGCACGAGATTTCTTCTTCGGCATTATCACGTCTCTTTTTGCACGGAGAACTTTTTTCTTCGGCTTTATGTCACGCTTTGCACGGCGCTTCTTTTCGTTTTCTTTCATTTTACTCCTCAGAAGCTCGCTCCTTTAAGCTTTCAAGGGCGAGGATGGTTCTTGGGTGTATAAAGCTTTTCTTTTCTTTAAGATACCCGACTGTGCTCTCGAGTATCCTTATCACGCTTTTCTTGAGAGCACCTATTTTTTCCTCACGGCTTCCTTTAAGGGAGGAGTGAAGAAGCTCTCTTTCTTTTTGGCAAGTGGCGTGCGTTCTCGTTTTTTCGATGTAGTCGGCGACGAAAACTATCATCTCCGAAAGCGTCATATCGCTGTCTCCTGTCGTATGCTTTTCTATCATACGGCAGACGGCGTCGCTTTCCGAAAGCACCTTTCTCGCATATTCTGCACCCGTCAGAGCGTGAAGCGTCTCGGGGCTTTTTTCGTCGTCGGGAGAAAGGTCGGGACAAAGAGCGAGGTGCTCTTCCATCGAAAAATACTTCGTCACGTCGTGAAGAAGTGCCGCCCTTGATATATCGGCGGAAAATTCGGGCGCAAGCTCTCCTGCGAGAAAGAGCGCCTCCTCCCCAACGGCAAGCGTGTGAGAAAATCTCTTTTCGGGAAGCATCTTTCTTACCAGCGAAAGAAGCTCATCTCTTGATTTCTTAACTGAATTTTCCATTATTTCGGGAGAATTATTTTTTTGTTTTTACGGCTTTCCTTATAGAGTACGATTTTCGTACCGATTACCTGAACTACCTCTGCACCGACTGCGTCGGCAATTTCGCCTGCGGCAAAATGAGGGCCGTCAACGTAAGACTCAAGAGTCTTTATCTTTACGATTTCGCGCTTTTCAAGCGCCGAGTCTACCTGCTTTATGAAGTTTTCGTCAATTCCGCCCTTGCCGAGCTGGAAAATGGTGTCCTCGTTTACTGCGAGCGACTTGAGATATGCTCTTTGTTTGCTGGTCATAATTATCCTTTCAGATTGAATGCAGAATGCAGAGTGCAGAGTGCAGAATTATCGTTGATTTTACCAAACGGCAAAATCTTCAATTTATTTTTTCTCTTGTAGTTTTACAAATAGAAGTTAATATGCTGATAATTTCGTTTATATCTTTGATTATGCTATCAAATTGGTCTTTTGTTATATAGTCTGTTTTGCACAAAAGCTTTATCCAATAAAAAGTTTCGTTTGCTTCTTTTAATGCTATGTTCATCTTGGAAGCAAAATCAGGCAAGGTTTGTCCCCTTTGAGCTTCGGATACGTTTGCACCTATGCTTGTTCCGCTTTTGAGTAATTGCTTTGATAAAACTCTCTCGTTTTTTTCATTAATCAAATACTTATACAAATTAACAATTCTTATTGCAAAGTTAAAGCTTTTCTTTTCTATAATGTTTTCTTTCATAGTATCCTTTTCGCTTCAGTGAATAAGATTGATGTAAATTTGCCCAAAGGCAAATTGTCCTCAATTCTGCATTCAGCATTCTGCATTTTGCATTTAATTAGTTTTTGTATCTTTCATTAAGAGTCTTAGCAAGCGCTTCAAAGGCTCTTGCTCGGTGGCTTATTTCGTTTTTTTCTTCGCTCGGGAGAGTTCCGAAGCATTCATTCTTTTCATATGAGAAAAAGAGAGGGTCGTAGCCGAAGCCGTGGTCGCCCTCGGGCGCGCCAAGTATTCTTCCCTTGCCCTCACCTCTTGTGACGT
>JAZQUE010000201.1:0-1478 GCA_045631145.1 Eubacteriales bacterium | reverse complement strand
CGATGGTATTTAATGCTACTCTTACAAATTCCGATAGTGCTACAGAAGAAGAGCTTATACTTCCTATAACACTCGAAGAAGATGGAAAAAAGGCACATTCGATAGTTTATCTTGCACCAAAGGATATTGATAACTTTACTGTTTCGTCGGTCGTTACCGCAAAAACGACCGACGGTAAGGACGCTACCTCAAGCGACATTCCCGATACAACCGTTCCTCAATATATCGGAATGATAAAAGAGCTTGCAAAAAGCGACGACGAATGTGCAAAAGCGTTAAATCTCGTTTGCGCACTTGAAACGTATTGCGCTTATGCCGATAAGTATTTTGACAAAAGCGTTACGAGCGTTGAAGAAATCGCTTTGAGCGACGTGGAGGAAGCCGAGCTTCAAAACCTTAAATCACCTGCGAGAATACCCGAAAAGGAACTCGGAGCGCTTTCCTTCCATTCAACCTCGCTCATTCTTGAAGATAAGGTTACCCTTCGCCATTATTTTAAAATAAACGGCGAAATTAACCTTAATGAGTATACCGTTTCGGGAGCGAGTAGTCTTGTGATTTCCGACAACAACGAGGGCTACGCTTACGTTGACGTTGAAAATATTTCTGCCGATAAATTAAGCGAGCAGAAAAGCGTAACGGTTAACTATAAAGGCGATAATATGCAAATTAAATTTTCACCCCTTAATTACGTTGGACTTACCTTTGAGCACAAGGATGCAAAGCTCCGAAATCTCGCAAAAGCTCTTTACAGATATTCTGTCGAAGCTGATCTTTATATTAACGGAACGCCTATTGTTCCCGAAGAAAACGAAACGGAAGACAAAGATTGGTAGATAATAATTACACGAGGGACGCAATTTACTGCGTCCCCCGTTATTTCTTTTCATCCCTCCCTTTTTTCTACAAAATTCCCCATAAGCCTTCGGTTAAAATGTGCATAAAGAAATTGAAGTGTGAATAAAATGAAGTAAAAACATTGGAGGCTTAATATGAACGATAATCGCTATTACCCCGAAGGGTTACTTATAAAGACGGGCAGAAACAAGGAGGCGCTGTCGAGCTTTGCGGCGCTCGAGGACGCCCGTATAAATTCCGAAATTCTTGAGGCGAGGGTTATGCTCTGCTCATCGGCTTTCGAGCTCTCGGTTGACCTCGGCATCTGTCGGGGAGTTATTCCGAGAAAGGAGGTCGCGTGGAATGAGGACGGGCTTCTGCCCCGTGATATCGCCGTCATTACGAGAGTCGGCAAGGCGGTGTCCTTCGTTATCGACCGAATAGAATATCCCGAAGGGGGTGTGCCGATAGCATATCTTTCCCGACGACGCGCGCAGGAGCTCTGCGTCAAAAATTACTTAAACAGGCTTGAGATAGGCGACGTAATCGACGCCCGAGTTACCCACTTCGAGCCCTTCGGCGCATTCTGTGACATAGGCTGCGGAGTAATATCGCTAAGTCGGAGGCCAAGCGGTCTTAGG
>JAZQUE010000200.1:0-5019 GCA_045631145.1 Eubacteriales bacterium | reverse complement strand
TTCGAGCCCTTCGGCGCATTCTGCGACATAGGCTGCGGAGTAATATCGCTTCTTTCGATTGATTCAATTTCGATATCCCGCATATCGCACCCCGACGACCGTTTTTCAGTCGGTCAGCTGATAAAAGCCGTCGTAAAGTCGAGAGAAGAGCCGATCGTAATTGATAACAACATTTCAAAGGGCAGAATCGCCCTTTCCCATAAGGAGCTTCTCGGCACCTGGCAGGAGAATGCCGAGCGCTTCGAAATCGGCCAGACAGTCGCAGGCATCGTCAGAAGCATCGAAAACTACGGCATCTTCGTCGAGCTTGCCCCCAACCTTGCAGGACTTGCCGAATATAAGCCCGGTGTCAAGGTAGGTGAGGTCGCCTCGGTCTACATAAAAAACATCATTCCTCAAAAAAATAAGGTCAAGCTCGTCATTATCGATTCCTACAACGCCGACAAATCGTTTATGAAAAACGAGTACTTCATAACCGAAGGAAACGTCGCAAAGTGGAAATATTAATAAAGAAGAGTTCGAGTATCTACTCGAACTCTTCTTTATTTGTTTTCCCATTCTTTATGATTTTTAAGTATTTCCCAGAGGGCAAGAAAGCTTTCGTGACGGGTTTTTGAAAGCGTGCCGTCCCGTGTCTTTTCGAGAATTTTACAGCCCTCTTCCTTGGTGTGAGTGCATTTCGTATAACGGCAATCGAGGGCAAGGGGTGCATATTCACGGAAGGCAAAGACCAGCTCGTCCTTCTTCACGAAGCGGAAGCGGTCGAAGTCAAGAAGCGTAAAGCCTGGGGTATCGACGAGATAGGTTCCGTCGTTTTCCTTCGTTTTATAAAGAGTGGTCGTTCTCGTAGTGTTCTTTCCTCTTCTGTTCTTTTCGCTTATCACACCCGTTTCAAGCTCAAGGTCGGGGTAAAGGGCGTTGATTATCGTGCTCTTTCCGACACCCGACGGGCCTGTAAATACGGCGACCCTTCCCTTCGCTATCGGGAGAAGCTTCTCTCTCACCTCGTCCTTATTTTCGGCGGCGGAGAGGACTACCACAGTATATCCTGCACGCTCGTAGATATCGGCAAGCTCCTTCGTCTTTTCCTCGACGGCGATATCCCTTTTATTAAAAACAATAACGGCGTCAATCGACGAGTGCTCGGCGAGGACGGTAAGCTTATCAATAGAAAGTAGATTCGGGTCGGGAGAGGACAGTGCGAAGACGATAAACATTACGTCGATATTCGCGACCTCGGGGCGAATGAGAGAATTTTTACGGGTAAGAATTTTCGTGATAAAGCCATCTTCCTCAAGCTCGACCTCGTCGCCTGCCATCGGTGTCATTTTATCGTGGCGGAAGGCTCCCTTTGCGGCGCAGGAATAGCTTTTGCCGTCGGCAAAAACGGTATAAATTCCTCCTACGCAGGACAAAATCTTTCCTACCATACTAAACTATAACTATCGGACCGCCCGAGGGCTTCTCGTCGGTGGGCTCTTCGGGTTCAGGTTCAGGTTCAGGTTCGGGCTGTGGCTCGGGCTCGGGCTCGGAAATTCCCGTTCCGTAGTAAATTATAATCTCATCCGAGAAGTTTACCATTATTCTCGTGCCCGCCTCAATGCTTTGCGCTGTAACGATGCCTACCTCGGCTTCCTCGGCGCTTTCCTTGAAGGAGACCTTTATTCCGTTTGCCGTAAACTTTTTAAGCTCGTTTTCGGCGGTGCGGATGCTCTTTCCGACAAGGCTCGGCATATAGAGATAGAGGTTATCGGTTTCAAGTCCCGTCTTTCCGTTGCCGTCGCTTATATAGATAACGATTTTATCGCAGAATTCGGGCGAAATGACGGTATAGGGAGAAACGCTCTGACCGACGACGGTGCCTACCGACGAGGAATTCGAGACGGTTATAAACTCGACCTCAAAGTCCTGAAGGTCTATCATCGCCTGACCCTTGGTCTTTCCGACGAGGTCGGGCATTGAAATTACGTTATGCAGCTTCTTGCCCGTACTGACGTAGAGGGTTATGATATCCGACTGCGAAACCATATCTCCCGCCTTGGGGTCGGTGTCGTAGACGTAGCCTGCAAGGACGGTATCGTGAGGGGTGGAAACGACCTCGACGTTATTGTAGCCGTGGCGGCGGAGGGCAATCTTTGCCGCCGACTCGGTCATAATGGTATAGTCGGGGAAAAGTGCGCTTCCTTCAAGAGGGTTGACGTAAAGAATAAGGTCGGTAGTTCCCGTCGAATTCTTTATCTTCTTGACCTCGCCTGCGCTGGGCTTGGTATTATATATCTCGCCGTAGCCGTAAGCGTCGTTGAGTGTTTCGGCGTAGATTACCTGAATATTGAAGTGCTCGTCGAGATATTCTTCCTTCATACTCTCGTCGTAAACCTGTCCGACGAGGGACGGGACGGTAGCGTAGATAGCGTCGTCCTCTCCTTTAGAGCCTGCGTTAAAGAGAGTGATGAGCACTATAATACCCGAAATCACAAGCACCGAGAAGAACGCCATAACTATTCCGAGAATTATCGGAAAATAGGTTATCTTAGCACGCTTCTGAGGAATGGGCTTTTTCTTTGCCGTAGCTTTTCTTTTCTTCATAAGAGCATTTTTCTTCCCTTCTTTGACGGGGGCACTCTCTTTCACCTCAAAGACTACCATAGGGTTTTCCTTGATAATTCTTATGGCACGAAGCATTGAGCGTGCCGAGCGAAATCTGTCTTCGGGGTTTTTGGACATAGCCTTGAGTATTATCTGCTCGATGCCCTTCGAAAGCTCGGGGGCAAGGGCGCAGGGCTTTTCGGGGTCTTCGCTTATCTGCTTCATCGCTACCGATACGGGTGTGTCGGCATCAAAGGGAAGCTTGCCCGTCGCCATTTCATAGAGCATAACACCTACCGAATATATATCCGAAAAAGTGCCTGTCGGCTTTCCGCTTGCCTGCTCGGGACTGATATAATAAACAGTTCCGAGGGCCTTGTCGGTCATTGAAATAGTATCTCCGCCGGGGGCTTTGGCTATACCGAAGTCGGTTACCTTGAGCTTTCCGTCGGGAAGAACTATCATATTCTGGGGCTTGACGTCACGGTGTATTACGCCCTTTTCGTGCGCATGGTCGAGGGCGAGAAGTATCTGCTCGGCGAAGTTCACAGTCTCTTCGAAGGAGAGCTTGTTCCCCTTTTCTGCCATATACTCCTTGAGTGTCTGTCCGTCAGCAAGCTCCATAACTATATACTTGAGCTCTCCGTCGAGCGACATATCAAAAACCTTGACTATATTTTCGTGCGAGAGCATCGAAATTGCCCTCGACTCGTTTACAAATCTCTTTATTGCGTGACTGTCGGCGTCCCCCATATCGTTAAGTACCTTTATGGCGACGACCTTTCCGCTTTTCTTGTCCTCCGCCTTAAAGACGACCGACATTCCGCCCACGCCGACCACCGACACGACCTTATATCTGCCGTCGATGACCTGACCTATGAGGGCGTCAAATTTATCGTTTGTGCTCATTTCTTCCTCCGAATTATCACTTTTCTGTATCTATCAGAACTACCGTAATATTGTCGCTTCCGCCTGCGGAATTCGCGAAGGAAACGAGGCGGTCTACCTTTTCTGAAATAGGCCTCTCTGTCGTGACTATTTTTACGAAGGCGTCTTTGTCAAAATAGTTTGAAAGTCCGTCGCTACAGATTAGATAATATCCTCCCTCGAGGTCCATATGGCAGACGTCGCACTCAACGTCACGAGATATTCCGAGGGCTCGGAGTATTACGTTGCGGTTGGGGTGGTTTTGCGCCTCCTCCTCGGTTATCTTGCCCGAGTCGAGAAGCGCCTGAACGAGCGAGTGGTCAACGGTGAGCTGTTCCGCACCGTCGTCGGTAATGTGGTACACTCTGCTGTCTCCGATATTGAAGGTCCAGAGGATATCCTCCATTATTACGCAGCCCGAAAGGGTGGTACCCATTCCCGAAAGAGAGGCGTTCGAGTTCGATTTCTTAAACACCTCGGTGTTCGAGAGTGTGCTCGCCTCGTATATCACCCTATCTACCGAAAGAATAAGCTCTGCTCTGTCGGTTACGGTTTTCTTTATTTTCTGAAGCCCGGGAACGATACTCTCCGCAAAGCGTTTGCAGGCGATACGGCTCGCCTCTTCTCCTGCCTTTGCTCCGCCCATTCCGTCACAGACGAGGGCTACCGCAATTCCGTCAAGTATCTCTACTGCAAAGTTGTCTTCGTTATGGCTTCTTTTCTTTCCTACGTCGCTGGTGCCAAAAATACGCATTCCCAAACCTCCTTTTCAGCTTTCTATGTGGTTACGGCGAAGCTGACCGCAGGCGGCGTCTATATCCGCCCCGAGTTTTCTTCGTACCGTTGCATTTATTCTACAATTTTTTAAGGTATTTGTAAAGAGAATTATGTCGTTTTTTGCCGATTTTTTAAAATTTTTCTCTTTGATTGAGTTTACGGGGATAAGATTTACGTGGCACATTATCCCACGAAGCCTTGATGCAAGCTCTCGCGCGTGCTCGGGCGAGTCGTTCACCCCTGCGATAAGGGCGTACTCGAAGGATATTCTTCTGCCCGTCACCTTCTGATATTCACGGCACGCCTGAAGGAGCTTTTCAATATTGTACTTCTTATTTATCGGCATCATCGAGTCTCTTATTTCGTCGTTCGGGGCGTGAAGCGAAATCGACAGAGTAATCGGAAGTGCCTCTCTTGCAAGTCTCTTTATGCCGTCGATAAGTCCGCAGGTCGAAAGAGAAATGTGTCGGTAGCCGATACCGAGTCCCTCCTCGTCGTTGACGAGGTGTAAAAACCTCACGACGTTATCGTAATTGTCAAGGGGCTCGCCTATTCCCATAAGTACTATATTCGACACTCTGAAGGGCTCGTCGTCGTGGGCGTGCTCTCTCGTTACCGTTTCTATTTCGGCAAGTATCTCGGAGGGACGAAGCCCTCTCTCGAAGCCGTTTTTCGTTGATGCGCAGAAGGCACATCCCATTTTACAGCCGACCTGCGTCGAAACGCAGA
>JAZQUE010000199.1:0-2704 GCA_045631145.1 Eubacteriales bacterium | reverse complement strand
CTCACAGAACGACATGGCTACGATCCGACTTCTCGGGGTATTGCTCTTGTAAGTCCTTTAGCTGTAGCATAAAGCCTTTTATAACTCCGTTTACCGACTGTTCGGTTCCGAGCGTTATATTCTCGATCGTCGCCTCTATTCTCGCCTCGTCTCCGTCAACGACGGTGGCAAGGTCGGCGTGAAAGACCTCGGTGAGAGTGTTGAGAACGAGATTCGTCATTCCGCTTACCGCCGCGCATACGACGTCGGGCCCGTCTATCTCGAACATAGCGTGTCCCGTCAGCGAAAAGCCCTGAAAGCTGTCCTCGGCTTTATAAAAAACCGCTTTAATCATTACTTTGCAATCTTCTGAATCTGTACCTTGGTGTAGGGCTGTCTGTGACCGATCTTCTTCTTGGAGTCCTTCTTGGGCTTGTACTTCAAGATGTGGATCTTCTTGCCCTTACCGTTCTTAAGAGCGGTAGCGGTAACTGTGCATCCTGCAACAGTAGGAGTACCGGCAACAAAACTGTCACCATCGGAGAGTGCAAGCACGGTGTCAAATACTACCTCGGCACCTGCTTCAACGTCAAGCTTCTCAACGAAGATAACGTCGCCTTCCTGAACCTTGTACTGCTTTCCGCCTGTTTTGATTACTGCAAACACGAAAAGCACCTCGCTTTCTATTAACGTCTCGCTACGGTGGGTTGCCTTTCGGCATTATGTACCCACAATATGCGGCATATTATTCTAACACTACAAACACCGTTTGTCAAGTGTTTTTTTAATTTTTCTTTTTATTTACGTAGTTCCAAGCCGAACGGCACATATCCTCGAGGTTGAATTTCGTTCTCCAGCCGAGCTCCTCGTACGCCTTCTTCGGGTTAGCGTAGCAGACGGGGATATCGCCGGGGCGTCTTGCGGTGATAACGTAGGGCACCTTCACGCCGTTTACCTTTTCGAAGGCGTTTACCATTTCAAGAACGCTGTAGCCGTTGCCGGTACCGAGATTGTAGATGTGTACGCCTCCCTCGTTCAGTCTCTCTATCGCCGCAACATGACCGAGTGAGAGGTCGGTGACGTGGATATAGTCTCTTACTCCCGTTCCGTCGGGGGTGGGGTAGTCGTTGCCGAATACGCTCAGCTGATAAAGCTCGCCTGCCGCTACCTTTACGATATAGGGCATAAGGTTATTCGGAATACCGTTGGGGTTCTCGCCGATGAGCCCGCTCGAGTGTGCTCCTATCGGGTTGAAGTAACGAAGGAGAGTGATGTTCCACTCCTTGTCGGCGGTGGCAAGGTCGGTATAAATCTTTTCTATCATAAGCTTTGTCGTGCCGTAGGGGTTGGTGGTAGACAGAGGGAAGTCCTCCGAAATCGGCACCGTCTCGGGCTCGCCGTAGACTGTCGCCGACGACGAGAAGATAAGCTTCTTACAGCCGTACTCCGCCATTACCTCGGCAAGAACTACCGAGCTCGTTATATTGTTTCGGTAATAGAGGGTGGGCTTCTGCCACGATTCTCCTACCGCCTTGAGTCCTGCAAAGTGAATTACCGCGTCAATTTTGTTTTCTTTAAAAATTTTCTCGGTTGCCTCTCTTTCGGTGAGGTCAACGAGATAGAACTTGGGCTTTACTCCCGTTATTTCTTCTATTCTGTCAAGAGTGTCAACAGACGAATTACAAAGGTTATCGGCAATTATAACCTCGTATCCTCTCTCGATAAGCTCAACCGAGGTATGCGAGCCGATGTAGCCCGTGCCTCCCGTAACAAGTATGGTCATAGTTTTATTCCTTTCAGAAAGTTTTCAAAATTATACCACAAATTTTACATTTTTTCAAGGGGAGAGGGCTGTACTTGTATATTTTTATTGACAAATTTTGAATACTCGAATATAATATAGATAAATAAAATTCCGAAAGGAGAAACTTTATGGCTTTTTTTGAAGATTTGGGTAAAAAGATTTCCAAGGCAAGCCAAAGTGTCGTGGATAAAGGCAAGGAGCTTGCCGATATAACGAAAATCAATCTTGCTATTTCCGACGAGGAAAGAAAGATTGAAGAAGCCTATAAAAAGATAGGTAAGCTTTTCGTTGAAAAGATAGGAGACAGAGCCGAGGGCGAATTTGCCGACCTCGTAGGTGAGGTAAAGAGCGCCGAGGGCAAGATTTCCGAATACAAGCAGCAGATAAAGGACATCAAAGGAATCACCGTATGCCCGAAATGTGCTTCAGAGATTCAGGCAGACGCTATATTCTGCAACCGTTGCGGCGCAAAGCTCGACGGAGGCGAACAGTAAATAATTTTAAAGGAGATAAAAACTATGAAAACAAAACTTGGCATTTCAACAGGACTTCTCGCAGCACTCGTTTATTTCGCAGCACTTTTCGGAGGCTTTAGCATAGGACTTATCGTTCTTGCAGGCTACGTTCTTCTTTTTGAAGGTGACGAATGGCTGAGACGTATGGCGGTAAAGGCGGTTGTATTCACCGTTACAATGACCGTTATTTATTGGATATTAAACATTGTCCCCAGCCTTTTTGCTGTAATCAACGACTTTATCGCTCTCTTCGACGGAAAGTATTTCAGCATTGAATGGCTTTCGGAAATCATTGAGATTCTTAGCTCGGTGCTTTCCTTCGTTGAAAATATCGTTCTTATCCTTCTCGGCATCAAGGCTATTTCGAAGTCTACTATTTACATTCCCGTTGTTGACGGTATGGTAA
>JAZQUE010000198.1:0-1969 GCA_045631145.1 Eubacteriales bacterium | reverse complement strand
GGTCTTGTCGTTTGCGTAGAATACCTTACCCGCTTCCTTTACGTTCTTGTCGGTGTATTCCTTGAGGGTGACGTAGCCTCCGTCCGCCTTCTTGTAGATTACGGCGTCCTTAACTCTGTCGAGGAACTTCTTGTCTCGCATTGAGCCGGACTCGACGAAGGGCTTCAGGTCGTCCCACATCTTTTCGTATTCCTCTCGCTCGGTGTTGAAGAGCGAATTTATCTTGTCGGCAACCTTCTTGACAATATGAGCCGAAATCTTCGAAACGTATCCGCTGTTCTGGAGATATGAGCGCGAAACGTTGAGGGGAAGCTCGGGGCAGTCGATAACTCCCTTCAAGGTGAGAAGGAACTCGGGAACGACCTCCTTGATATTGTCGGCAACGAACACCTGATTATAGAAAAGCTTTACCTGTCCCTCCATATTCGAATACTCGTGAGAGGGCTTCGGGAAGAAGAGAATACCCTTGAAGTTGAGGGGGTAGTCTGCCGAAAGGTGCACGTAGAAAAGAGGGTCACGGAAGTCGTGGAACACCTTCTTGTAGAAGTCGATATATTCTTCCTTTTTACATTCGGAAGGGTTTTTCATCCAAAGAGGAGTGGTGTCGTTTATGGGAGCGTCCTCTCCGAAATATATCTCTATCGGCATAAAAGCGCAGTATTTGTCAAGAATAGAACGAAGGGTATCCTTTTTGAGAAAGTCCTTTTCCTCCTCGGTGACGTGAAGAATGATGTCGGTTCCTCGATCACGCTTGTCCGACTTCTCCATTTCAAATTCGCCAAGCTCGTTACAGCTCCAGTGCACCGCCTCAGCATCGGTGAAGGACTTCGTTATAATTTCAACTCTGTCGGCAACCATAAACGCCGAATAGAAACCGAGGCCGAAGTGTCCGATAATACCGCTGTTGTCGTTTTCCTTTTCATATTTTTCTATAAATTCGAGAGCGCCCGAGAGAGCAATCTGATTGATATAACGCTCAACCTCCTCCTCGCTCATACCGATACCGTTGTCTCTGACCGTCAACGTCTTCTTTTCTTCGTCAACGATAACGTCGATTCGGTATCCCTTGCCGTCGTCCTCTGCCTCCGACAGAGATATGAGACGCTTCATTTTCGTAATAGCGTCGCTTGCATTCGATACAAGCTCGCGAAGGAAAATCTCCTTATCCGAATAAAGCCAACGCTTTATTATCGGGAATATGTGTTCTGTTTGGACTGAGATGCCGCCTTTTTTGATGTCGCTCATAAAACTTACTCCTTTTAGCTATAAAAGAATATTGAATATTGAATATTGAAGAATTATTGAAAATTTCGCCAAAGGCGAAATTGTAATTGATTGTGAATTTGTCTTAAATTATTCATTATTCAATCTTAAATTTTCATTATATATTTTACCACTTTAATTCTCGTTGTCAAGGTATTTTTAGCACTCTATTTGTCAGAGTGCTAAAAATAGTGTAAACTTTTTGTTAACAAACAGAAGGAAAATGAAAGAAAAGACTTTACATATCTTGAAAGGTATGATATAATGTGCTGTACTGCAAAGGTATGACCGTTGCTCAGTTACGGCGTTTTAACCTCGCACGACGGGGCTTTCACCTGACCGCAACCGAGTTACGGCGAAAAAATTATGGAGGTGAACATAATGCAGAAAGAATTGAAGCAGAGTATCATTGAGAGCTATCGCACCAATGAGAAAGACACTGGATCTCCTGAAGTACAGATTGCAATTCTCACAAGCAGAATCAACAATCTTACAGAGCATTTGAAAAAGAATGACAAGGATCATCACAGCCGTCGCGGACTTCTTAAGATGGTAGGTCACAGAAGAAACCTTCTCGCTTATTTGCAGAAGAAGGATATCAACCGTTACCGTGATATCATCGAAAAGCTTGGCTTAAGAAAGTAAGTCGAGTTCAGGTATTTCTCCACGCAGGAGAGCTCCTCTTGCGTGGGGAATTCTTGTAAAA
>JAZQUE010000197.1:0-6707 GCA_045631145.1 Eubacteriales bacterium | reverse complement strand
GTGCAATGAAAAAAATTGTTACTTTTGGTGAGATTATGCTTCGCCTTGCCCCTGAAGGCTATATGAGATTTCTTCAGGCAGATAAGCTTGGAGCTACCTACGGAGGAGGAGAGGCAAACGTCGCCGTATCACTTGCTAATTACGGAATGGACGTAGCTTTCGTAACGAAGCTTCCTTCTCACGATATCGGTCAGGCGGCAGTAAACTCGCTCAGACGCTTCGGCGTTGATACCTCAAAGATAACCAGAGGCGGCGACAGAGTAGGTATCTACTTCCTCGAAAAAGGCGCAAGCCAGCGTCCCTCTAAGGTTATATACGACAGAGCTAATTCGTCGATAATGCTCGCAAAGCCCGAGGACTTCGATTGGGCAGATATCTTTAAGGGCGCAGATTGGTTCCACTTTACGGGAATTACTCCCGCACTTGGCGACAACGTTGCCGAAATTTGTCTCGAAGCACTTAAGGAAGCAAAGAAAGCGGGACTTACCGTTTCCTGCGACCTTAACTACCGTAAGAAGCTCTGGTCGAGAGAAAAGGCAGGCGAGGTTATGTCGAAGCTTATGCCCTTCGTTGACGTTTGTATCGCAAACGAGGAGGACGCAGGCGACGTATTCGGTATCCACGCCGCAAACACTAACATTACGGGCGGTAAGATAAGCGAGGAAGGCTATAAGGACGTTGCGAAACAGCTTGCAGACCGCTTCGGCTTCAAGAAGGTTGCAATCACCCTTCGTTCCTCTATCAGTGCAAACGATAACGACTGGGCTGCAATGCTCTATGAAAACGGAGAATACTTCTTCTCGAAGTCCTACCGTATGCATATAGTTGACAGAGTTGGTGGAGGAGATAGCTTCGGTGCAGGTCTTATCTACGCTACCCTCAGCGAAATGAAGAGTCAGGAAATAATTGAATTTGCGGTTGCGGCAAGCTGTCTCAAGCATACCATAGAAGGCGACTTTAATATGGTAACCGTTCCCGAGGTAATGCAGCTCGCAGGCGGCGACGGCGCGGGCAGAGTTGTCAGATAAGGAGAGTATTATGGACGTTACAGCAAAGCTCAAAGAATTTAAAGTTATCCCCGTAGTTACTATTAAGGACGTTTCGAAGGCAACCCTTCTTGCAAAAGCCCTTGTTGAAGGAGGACTTCCGTGTGCGGAGGTAACCTTCAGAACGGCAGGCGCGGCAGAGGCTATAAAGGCTATAACCACCGCATATCCCGATATGTTCGTCGGTGCGGGCACCGTTCTTACGGTAGAGCAGGCAGACGAAGCAATAGAGGCGGGCGCGAAGTTTATTGTAGCCCCCGGCTTCAACAAGGAAGTAGTTCAGCACTGCTTCTCGAAGGGCGTACCTATGATTCCCGGTGTATGTACTCCTACCGAAATAGAAGCGGCTCTTTCTATCGGACTCACTTGTCTTAAGTTCTTCCCTGCGGAAGCGGCAGGCGGAGTTAAAATGATAAAAGCTCTCACCGCACCCTACGGTATGATAAGCATTATGCCGACGGGCGGTATTTCCCCCGACAATATCGCAAGCTATCTCGCTTGTAAGTCGGTAGTATGCTGCGGCGGAAGCTGGATGACCCCGAACGACCTTATCGATAAGGGCGATTTTGAGGGAATACAGAAGCTCGTCAGCGAAGCAGTTTTACTTGTAAAAGACCTTTAATAAAAAAGCGTTGCAAATTATTTTGCAACGCTTTTCTTTACGTTTGTCAGAATTATCGAAAGTATAACGAGTGCTATTCCGAAATATTGTGATAGCGATAGATTGTCCTTGAAGAAAGCTCCTCCGATTATAGTCGCAACGACGGGCTCTATTGCGGCGACGACCGCCGCCTTTCCCGACTCGATTCTTTCAAGTCCCATAGTGTAGAATACGTAGGGAAGAACCGCAGTAATAAGTCCCGACTCCGCCATTATTAAAATGAGGAGAGGGCTTTCACTAACCGCTATGTAAAGCCTCGGGAGACTTACGAAGGGAAGGAGACCGAGAGATGCGAAGAAAAAGGTGTAAAAGGTTATCGTCATAGAAGAATATTCTTTTTGAAGCGCAAAGCGTGAGAAGATACTGTAAAGCGCATAAGCAAGTCCCGACGATATTCCGAGAAAAAACGCTGTAAAAGGAATAGATTCGGACGAGCCGATTATTCCCGATACGAATGCCGACCCCGCAACGCAGACGATGCAGGAAATCGCTTTTATCGGAGTTATTGCCTCCTTGAATATCAAAAAGGACAGAAGTATTACGAAAACAGGGGAGGTGTAAAGAAGCACCGCCGCCACCGACATTGAGCTGAGTACTATCGTCCTGAAGTAGCAGACGGTAAATATCATAAGGCTTATGAGTCCGCTTCCGAGGAAGCACCATAAGTCTTTTAGCTTTATTTTAAATAAATTCTTGTTTTTAAAAAGAAGATAAAGCCCCATTATAAGAGAGGCAAAAATAAGTCTTATTCCCGAAATGTCTACCGAGCTGAGCCCCGCACCGCTAAAAAAGTTTACGAATACTCCCATAGTTCCCCAGAGAATACCGGCAATAAGTACGAATATAATACCGAGCTTTTCTTTTTTCATAGCTACCTCGCTTTAAAAGTTTTGAACTTGTAGAAGTATAATACTTTTTTATCCTTTAGTCAAGAGGGGAGTATCTATTTTGTCTTTTTGTGAATAATATATAATGCACCTATTGTGCAAATATTTAGTGAAAGGTAAGATAGATGAATGAACCCTTTTGAACAAAAAGCGAGAAATATCGACGATGCGTTTACTTCTTGGAAGTGTATCTATCCATATTCCTACAACAAGGAAATGACAGACCCATACACAAAGACGCGCATCATCCTGATGAACGGAACAGAGTTCGAAGCAAACTGGTTTTCCCATCAGTTTGCCCGCCATACCGATAATATGGACCTGAGGCGTGAAATAGCTTTGACAAGGCGAGTCGAAAAGCAACAGCAGATGCTTCTCGGAGCCCTCAAGCCTATCGACGAAACGCCTCTCGAAACTACTATCGGATATGAACAGCTTGCCGTTGATTTGACCGTCGCTCTTGCGAAGCGAGAGCCCGACCCTCACGTAAAAATGGCGCTCGACTTCGCCCTTCTTGAAGATTTCGACCACCTCTACCGCTATGCCGACCTGCTTGACTGCGATACGGGAATAAAGGCAGAAGCACTCGTTGGAGGATATACCGAAATAATGCCGGGAAGACCGACGATTGCCGAGCACCGCTACCCCTTTGATAACGTAAAGCCATCTACCGATTTTTGTAGCGCCGACCTTATAACGAAGCTCAACGTCAACATTATTACAGCCGCCGAGCAACAGACGATGAACTATTATATGAATATAGCCCCCTTCTATTATAATGATATCGGCAGACAGCTTTATCAGGAGATAGGACTGATAGAGGAACAGCACGTCAGTCTCTACGAAAGTCTCATAGACCCGAATGCATCTTGGCTTGAAATGGCTCTTATGCACGAGTACAACGAATGTTATCTTTATTATTCCTGCTACTGCGATGAAAAGGACCTTAGAATCAAGCAAATTTGGGAAGAGCTATTCGAACAGGAGATAAGTCATCTTCATAAAGCGGCAGAGCTTCTTCAGAGGTACGAGAATAAGAGCTGGCAGCAGGTTATACCGGGAGGAGAATTCCCCGAGCTTCTCGTTATTCAGTCTGATATTCCTTATGTCAGAAACGTCATTGAGAATACCGTCAGAAACACCTCGTATTTTGACGATTATCCCCATATAAACCAAATGTCTGACGATGCGAAATTCTTTTTCTTCCAGAACAGACTGAATTCAGATACCGCAAACGTTCCATCTCACGCAATTATAGATAAGTATATAAAATGCAAGGGAATGGACTACCGCTACGAAACGGCTCCCCATCCTATACCCGAGCTTCAGAATCGCACCTGCGACAATACTACAATAGCAAGAGTAAAAGGGGAATAAAAAAATACCGATTGGAGCTATCCAATCGGTATTTTATCTTTTCTTTTCATTAATCTGAGAACAATAGGTCTGTTATATCGCTGAACGACAATGAACTGTGCATCAAATAGCATAGCAATAATTGCGGTAATTATAAATGCAGGAGCACATCCCCATATAAAAATAAAAAGAATACTTGATAGAGAAATGACTTCGTTTATCCAGTGGTCGAGCTCTGACTTTGCCATAGTCGTTGCAAGCTCGTCGAGAGTTCTGTTCTTGAAGTCGTATTTATCAGGCTCAAACGTCAATACCTTGTCCTTCCATTTTCGAACCTTGAGAGTCTTATATAGCCTTTTTTCGAATTTTTTAGTTTTGTACCACGGATGAGCGTAATTTATACTTAATTTGTTTGTTATAGCCCCCTCCAAAAGCCGTAGTCCAAAATGATATATTATCATAAAGGAGACGATACCAACCCATAAAACAACGTCGTTTTGATATACGCTCGAATAGTATAGCGAAAAAGAGACGACCGACAAAAGAACGGTCAGCCCTATTACGCTATACATAAAAATCGCAGGTCCGCTTAAATTTAATTTTTTCATTTTATTATCCTTGTTTATGTAGCTTTACACAACACTCTACGTGCTTTGTTCCCGTAAATAAATTTATAGGATGTACGGCACCAGAAGTATATCCCTTTTCATAAAGGTAGCTCATATCTCTTGCAAGCGTCGCAGGGTCGCAGGAAATATAGAGAATATCGCTGACTCCTCTTTCTGCAAGAAAGTCGAGAAGCTCGGTCGTCGTTCCTTTCCTCGGCGGGTCGAGAATTACGAGAGAGGGAGGAAATTTGTCAAAAAGGTCACTCTTCGTAATATCCGATGAGTCGGAAGCAGAGAAAATAGCGTTATCAATGCCGTTTTCTTCGGCGTTGATTTTTGCACACTCGACTGATTTTTCGACGATTTCAACTCCGATAAGCCTCTTTGCGCCTACCTTGAGTCTTTTCTCCTTTATCGCCTTGAAAAGAGTAATTCCTATTGAGCCTATACCGCAATAAAGGTCGTATACGTTTTCATAGTATTTATCCTCAAGAAGTGAAAACGCCGTAGAGTATACAAGCTCTGCACCCTCTCGGTTTACCTGGAAAAAGGAATCGGGAGACATTTTGAATTTGCATCCGAGAAGCTCGTCCTCAAAAAATTCACTTCCCCATATTAGCCTGAACGAGCGTCCGAGCACTACGTTCGTGGTGTCGGGGTTGTGGCTTATGAATACCGAAACTACCGAAGGAAAGCTCTCGGTAAGCTTATCTACGAAAAGCTTTTCCGTTTTCTTATTTTTTAAAGAAGGCGTCGCAGTGACTATCGTCACCATTATTTCGCCTTTTTTGTTTATCCTGTAATAAAGGTGTCTGACAACACCTACCCCTTTTTCTTCGTTATAACCCTTTATCTCTTCTTCCGTCATAAACGAGAGGATGAATTTTGATATTTCCTCAAAAATAGCGGGGGATATTTTGCAAGACAGACTTTCGTCGATAATTCTGTGAGAATGTGGAGCGTAAAAACCGCAGTGAAGTCCCTTTTCGTCCTCCGAAACGGGATATTGCGCTTTGTTTCGGTAGCCCGCTTTTGTTGGAGTAACAGTATCTTTTACTTCTACGTCAAGCTTTCCGATTCTCTTCATTACCGATTTTACGTTTTCGGTCTTTATGCGTTCCTCTTCCTCGAGGGATAGGTGTCTGAAAACACATCCTCCGCATTTTGAAAAAACGTCACAGTCGGGCTCCTTACGGGTAGGGGAAGGAGATATAACCGAGAGAATTTTTGCAACCGAGTAGCTTTTTAATTCTTTTATGATAATTACCTCGAGCTCGTCTCCTACTGCACCGCAGGGGACGAAAATAACCTCTCCGTCAACTCTTGCAATGCTGTTGCCGTCGCTCGATACGTTTTCTATTGTCAGGCGTAAAACGCTATTTTTCTTCATAATTTGCACCTCAATGAGATTATACAGTAAAAAAATGCTTTTTTCAAGAATAAAAAATTAACTTTTGAAAATAATAGAAACGTAAATTATATGAAAGGCGGTAAATACCGATGGCAAACCTCACAACGAAAGAGCTTGACCTTATCAAGGCACAGCTCGCCGACGAACAGAATCTTATCGCAAAGTACAAGATGTACTCGGCAACCACCTGCGACCCCGTTTTAAAAGAACAGCTTTCGACAATAGCGTCAAAGCACCAGAATCATTTCGACAGACTTGTAACGCTTCTTGCGTAAGGAGGAAAATTATGACAAATTGTACCGAAATCAATAATTTTACAGATAAGAATATTATGACCGATGCCCTTTCAACTCAGAAGTCGGTCACCGCAGGATATAACTATTCTGCAAATGAGGCAGCAAACCCGAGCGTCAAGAATTTGATGATGGACCTTTTAAACGAGGAGCATTGTCTTCAGCACGAGGTCTTTGAGGAAATGTCAAAGAGAGGCTGGTATCCTACCGAGCAGGCAAGTGATGCCAAGATAAACGAGGTAAAATCAACTTATACGGGTGCAGGAGCACAGTAAAAAAGCACCTCCGAAAAAATATTTTTTCGGAGGTGTTTTTTTTATAAAAACTATTGAAAAACAGTTCTTTTTGTGGTAAACTTTTCTTAAACTTATAAACAAGGAGAAAATATATGAAGAAGTTAAGCCTTATTCTTATCGGTGGCGGCGACAGAGGAAGTAGCTACCTT
>JAZQUE010000196.1:0-7114 GCA_045631145.1 Eubacteriales bacterium | reverse complement strand
CCTGCGCCGAGATTTACGAGAATTTCAATCTCATTTTCAAGGAGCACCTTCTTTGCCACTTCCTCCGAAAAGTCAACGCCTGCGCCGTTTCGGCAGACCTCAACCTCTCCCGCCTTTGATTTGAACTTCACGTCGATTTTGTTAACGTCGAGCTTCGCTCCGCTATATCCTGCGGCGCAGAGAACTCGTCCCCAGTTAGCGTCGGCACCGAACATAGCGGCTTTGGTAAGAGAGGAGCAGATGATGCTCTTGGCAACCTTCTTCGCAGTTTCCTCGTCCCTCGCACCCTCTACCTTACATTCGAGCATCTTGGTCGCGCCCTCGCCGTCGGCGGCAATCATCTTGCAAAGGTGTACCGTTATAGTGTTGAGAGCCTTCATAAACTTATTGAAGTCCTCGCCCTCTTCGGTAATCTCCTTGTTTCCCGCAAGACCGTTCGCCATAACGATTACGGTGTCGTTAGTCGAGGTGTCGCCGTCAACGCTGACCATATTGAAGGTGTTCTTTATATCGCTTGAAAGCGCGCGGCGAAGCATTTCGGGGGCAATATTACAGTCGGTGGTGATAAAGACGAGCATCGTTGCCATATTCGGATGTATCATACCCGAGCCCTTGGCGATGCCTCCCATTTTACATTCCTTGCCGTCTATCTCAAAGGAAACCGAAATTTCCTTCTTTACGGTGTCGGTCGTCATAATTCCCTCTGCGGCGAGAGCACTGTTGTCTCCGAGTCCCTCGACAAGCTCTGCCATTCCCTTTTCTATCGGGGTAACGTCAAGCCTCTGACCGATAACTCCCGTAGATGCGACGATAACGTCCTCGGAGTCGATTCCGAGAGCCTTCGCCGTAATATCGCACATTTTCTCGGCAACCTCTATTCCGTCGGCGTTGCAGGTGTTGGCGTTTCCGCTGTTGCACACTATTGCTCTGGCATAGCCGTTTTCGATATGCTTCTTCGTCACGTCGATGGGCGCACCCTTTACGAGATTGGTTGTGTAAACGCCTGCCGATGCGGCGGGCACCTCACTCAAAATGAGTGCAATATCACGCTTCAATTTATTCTTTCTTACTCCGCAGTGTATTCCGCTTGCGGTAAAGCCCTTCGCAGCACATACACCGCCCGATATAATTTTAATATCCATCTTTTTTCCTTTCTTAAAGCTCAAGTCCCGTCGTTTCATCGACGCCGAGCACAATGTTGAGACACTCTACCGCAGCTCCCGACGCTCCCTTGCCGAGATTGTCGTACTGCGCAATAAGAAGAATTCTGTCGTCGTTTCCCGCAACCGAAACCGTCATCGAGTCAAGTCCCGACATACTCGCTCCCGAAACGAAGCCGTCCTCCGACGCATTCTCTGTAAATTTCACGATAGGCGTATTATACTTTTCTCTGTATATCGCTCTTATATCGTCGGGCGTGCCCTTTATATCCTTTTTAAATAAAGGCACAGTCACCGTCATACCGCTGTAGAAGTCGGAAACGACGGGGGTGAATATCGGATAGTCCGAAATACCGCTTATCGCCTTCATTTCCTTCAGATGCTTGTGCGTCTGCGTCAGTCCGTACTGGCGAGGCGCTTCAAGAAGTGCACTCTTTTCGGTCTCGTACTCGGCTATCATCTTCTTTCCGCCTCCGCTGTAGCCCGTCACCGAGTGACAGAAAAGAGGAGTGTCGGGGGAAATGAGCCCTGCCTTCACGAGAGGGTAAACGAGGGCGATGAAACCGCCTGCGTGACATCCGGGAACGGCAATTCTTTTTGATTTCTTTATCTTTTCAAGGAATTCCCCGTCAAGCTCGGGAAAGCCGTAGGCGAAATGAGGCTCGGTGCGGTGCGCCGTCGAGGTGTCGATGATTACGGTGTCGGGGTTCTCGGTCATCGCTACTGCCTCTATCGCCGCCGCATCGGGCAGGCAAAGGAAGGTAACGTCACTTTCGTTTATCGCTTTTTTCCTCGCATCCGCACATTTACGCTTCTCCTCGGTGAGCGTGACAAGCTCTATATCGCTTCTCGCCGACAGTCTTTCGTGTATCCTTAGTCCCGTCGTGCCTGCGCTTCCGTCAATGAAAATCTTCTTCATATATACCTCTCGCCTTATAATTATGCATCAATATTAGCATATTTTGTATAATTATGCAACAGTTTTCTGCAAAATTGGTGTATTTTTTAAAAATTATTCACTTTCCCCGTCCTTATTTGTATAAAAGGACGAAAGACACCACGATATTTTATCATATAATATATATTTTTTCAAGTATTACTTGAAATTTTTGGGTCAATAATAGGGGGAAAGGAGTAAAATATGAAAAAAATAGTAATTTCTTTTACGGCGCTTTTTCTGATACTTATTCTTATGGGGGGAGAAGGGGAGGTAGCGAGAATACATATTCTTGCAAACTCCGACTCCTCTCGTGACAGAGCGGTGAAGATGAAGGTTGCCAAAGTCGTCGAGGAGCTTCTCCGAGACGAGCGCTTCGACAGTATGAAAACGCTCGAAAAGGGACTTCGGGACTACCTTCCCGAAATTGAAAGAAGGGCAGACGAGGTGCTTCGTGAGGAGGGCTTTTCCTACTCTGCGAGGGGGGAGGTCGGAATGAAGCATTTTGAAAAAAGGGGACTGAAGAACGCCTCCTTCCCCGAGGGTGATTACCTCACCCTCACTCTGACGCTCGGGGAGGGGAAGGGAGAAAACTTCTGGAGCGTGATGTTTCCGAACGTCTCTCTCGGTGCGTCTCTCGCCTCGGGAGAGGAGGGGCGTGGCAGAACGGCGGTGCTCGGCGGGGGAATGATAGTGAAAGTGAGGTGTCTTATTCTCGATATATTTTCTGTTGACAAACGGGTGAAAAAAGAGTAAAATAATTCTGTTAGTCTAAAAACCCCTTTTGCCAAGGAAGAGTTATGCGTAGAATAAATAAAGATACCTTCAAAAGAATAGGAGCGTTTTTGGTAAGGCACGCGGTGCTTTACTGCTTCGTAGTTTCGCTTTTCACGAACCTTGCGGTTGAAATGCTCAGCCGTCAGTCTGTCGTGAGGGGCTTTGCGCATCTTTTCGGCGACCCTCTCGTATTCTTTTATAATACTCTTCTCATTTTTGCGGTAACCCTCGTGAGCCTTTTCTTTAAAAGGCGAGCCTTCGTGCTCTCCCTTGCGCTTTTCCCCTTCCTTGCGCTCGGCGTTATAAACTGCGCCGTCCTCGCTTACAGAGTTAATCCCGTATCGGCTACCGACTTTGTAAAGATAAAGTCGATATTTTCTATATTCAACCTCTACCTTGAGGGCTGGGTCTTTGTGGTAGTGGTTATAGCAGTACTCCTTATAATTGCAGGCTTCGTTCTTCTCTTTATATACTGCAAAAAGCGCGAGCGAAGAACTACCGTCGGCATCGTTACGCTCCCCTCGGCGATTGTCGCTATTGCTCTTTTCGTGAGCGTCTTTCTCGGAAACGGCGTGCTCTCGAAGAAGTTCACCAACTTAAACTCCGCCTATGAGGACTACGGCTTTATATACTGCTTCTCCTGCTCGGTCTTCGAGACGGGAATTGCAAAGCCGCAGGGCTACTCCACCGAAAAGGTGGTCACCATTCTCGATGAAATAAGGGCGGAGGAGACGCTCGAGCCCGACGACACGCCCAACGTCATCTTCCTACAGCTTGAGTCGTTCTTCGACGTGAATTATATAAATTCTCTCGCCTTCAGCGAGAACCCCGTTCCCTTCTTCTCTTCACTCAAGAATAACTTCCCGCATGGCTTTCTGAAGGTGCCCTATATCGGCTCGGGAACGGCGAACGTAGAGTTCGAGATTATGACGGGAATGAGCCTTGAGTTCTTCGGACCCGGCGAATACCCCTATAAGACGGTTTTGCAGAACACCGCCTGCGAGAGTATTGCCTTTAATATGAAGGAGCTTGGCTATACGGCTCACGCGATACACAACCATAAAGGCTCGTTTTACGACAGAGCACACGTCTTTTCAAGCCTCGGCTACGATACCTTCACTTCTCTTGAATTTATGCAGGACGCCACCTATAACGCTATCGGCTGGGCGAACGACTCGGTGCTGACGGGCGAGATAATGAACGCCCTTGACTCAACCGAGAACGAGGACTTCGTTTATGCTATTTCCGTCCAGTCTCACGGAGTATATTCCGAGGAGAAGTTGGAGGGCGTTGATTATGATTTCGAGGTGACGACTGTCGGCGAGACGGCGGTGGACGAAACGGCGTTCGAGTATTATCTCACACAGCTTTCCGACGTTGACGACTTTCTCGTTGACCTTCTCTCCGAGCTGTCTCTCAGGGAAGAAAAGACCGTCGTAGTTCTTTTCGGCGACCACCTTCCTTATTTTGACTTAAAAGACGGCGAGCTTGATAACGGCGACGTTTACGAGACCGAATACGTCATATGGTCGAACTACGGGCTTGAAGCAGAGGCGCACGACCTCTACTCCTACGAGCTTTCCGCCCACGTGCTCGGCGAGCTTGGAATGAACAACGGACTTATCACAAAGCTTCATCAGAACGGCTCGGGTCACCAGGACTACTATAAATATCTTGAAATGCTTCAGTATGATATGCTCTACGGCGAAAAGGAGTGCTACGGCTACGATATCGGCTATACGCCGTCGGAGCTGACGATGGGAGTTATTCCCTTCGGGGTATCCTCCGTCGAGAACACCGACCTTGGCGTCCAGGTGACGGGCGAGGGCTTCACTCCCTTTACGAGAGTGGTGATAAATGGCGAGAAGCACGAGGTGATTTATGTTGATAAGGACACCCTCTTCGTTCCCGAAATCGAGTGCTTCTTCGGCGACGTGGTGGGAGTTATACAGACGAACGGCAAGCGAACCACCTTTAAGAAGAGCGAAACCGTCATACTCGGAGAGGACGTAGCGGGCTTCACCGAAGAAAATTTTTAAAAAAGTGTTGACAAAAGAGTATTCTTGTGTTATACTCCTTTAGTACAAAGAAGAAGAACGCTCCGTTCTCACCCTGCCACATCGGTGCGCTGCGGTTAATACAGAATTTAAAGGGTAATGCCCTTGGTGTTTTGTGCGGAGAGTTTTTCTCCGCACATTTTTTTCGGAGGTGTTTTACATTAGCGCAAAAGAACTTCTTATCAACGAACAGATAAGAGCAGATAAGGTTCGTGTTATCGGAGCAGACGGAAGTCAGCTCGGTATAATGAATTTAAAGGACGCTCTCGCCGTTGCATATGACGCGGGGCTTGACCTTGTGGAGATGTCTCCCAACGCCGAACCGCCCGTATGTAAGGTTATGGATTACGGCAAGTTCCTTTTTGAAAAGACCAAGAAGGAGAAGGAGTCGAAGAAGAAGCGTACTACCGTTGAGCTCAAGGAGATAAAGTTCTCCTGCCGAATCGACAAACACGATTTCGATACCAAGCTCAACCACGCAAAGAGATTTCTCGGCGACGGTAACAAGGTAAAGATAACGATAGTTTTCTCGGGCCGTGAGATGAACCATACCGACAGAGGCTACGACCTGATGGCAAATATCAAGGAAGAGCTCGTTGATTTAGGAAGCACTGATAAAGCGCCCTCGCTTGACGGACGCTATATGACGCTGGTGATTTCACCGAAGAAAGACGAAAAATAATTTTAAGGAGATAAAGTAATGGGAAAAATCAAGAGCCATAAGGCATCAGCAAAGAGATTTACACTCACCAAGAGCGGTAAAATGAAGATGAACCACATGGGACGCAGACACAAGACGGGTAACAAGCCCTCCAAGCGTCTCAGAAGCCTTCGCAAGGCAGGATATATGAGCGAGTCTACTGCTCGTAACATCAAGACTATCCTTCCCTACGCATAACCTACAAGAAAGATAATTTAGGAGGAAACGAAAATGGCAAGAGTAAAACGCGCGATGATGACTCGCAAGAGAAGAAATAAAGTACTTAAGCTCGCAAAGGGATACTGGGGCGCAAAGAGCAAGCACTTCAAGATGGCTAAACAGCAGGTAATGAAGAGCGGCAACTATGCGTTTGCGGGCAGAAAGCAGAAGAAGAGAGATTTCCGTTCTCTTTGGATCACCCGTATTTCCGCACAGTGTAAGGTTTGCGATATCAACTACTCGAGATTTATGAACGGTCTCAAGAAGGCAGGTATCGACCTTAACAGAAAGATGCTTGCAGAGATTGCTGTCAGCGACAAGGAAGCTTTCGCAGCGCTTGTTGAAAAGGCAAAGGCGGCTCTTTAATATTTAAGAAGTTTAACCGTTTAAGCCGTGACAGAAAAGTCACGGCTTGTTTTTTAGTTTAGGAGACCTATTATGAAAAGAATATTTTTTGCTTTAGCACTCGTGCTCACGCTTTCTGTTTTCGTTGCTTGTAGTGACGAGCCTGCAAAAGCACCCGTTCAGGAGGGTATTGTAAACGACCCCGCCACCGACGCTATCGACTCCGAGTCTGTTGCCTGCTACTATTCGCTTCTCACCGAAATGGGCTTCGGGAACTATATTCTCGCTTTCCCTGCCGAGTGGAGACGAGGCTATCAGGAGCTTCTCGAGTACGATGACGAAACCTTCGCCGAAGCGATAAATAACGCTACCGAGTCTCTCCACGCCCAGCGTGACGAGGACTATCAGGGTTATCCCTTTAATATTGAATATAGTCTCGTCTCCGAGTGCGAGATTACGGGCTCCGAGTTCGACACACTCGTTAAGGAGCTCGTCGATTATTGCTTTATGACGAAAAGCACCATCGAGAAAATGAAGGCTCAAACCTACTCCGTCCACACCTACGCCATTGCCGTCGACGGCTCTCTCGTCAACTCCCAAACCGTCGAAGAAGAGCTCTATCTCGTTTTTATCAAGGATGATGGGTGGTATGTGTCTCCCCACGAGTACGCCCTTCCCTAAATTTCTTCGTCTTTTTCCGTTCTGCGTCGCTACTTACTCGACTCGGCATCGTCACTTTACGCTTGTAAAGTTTCCTTGCCTCGCTCGTGTGCACTCGCAGAACAAAAAAACACTTCGAAATTATATTTCTTTGAAATTTGTTCGGGGCGTCGAGGACGTCGCCCCCTACCATAGATTAATCTTGGAAACAATTAATATAATTAATGTAAATTTCCTTAGGAAATTGTCCGAAATTGCG
>JAZQUE010000195.1:0-2578 GCA_045631145.1 Eubacteriales bacterium | reverse complement strand
GACGAATACAAGCTCAAGGCCGACTTCTCCTTCTGCGTTTCAAACACGGTAAACAAGATAGAGTATTACCACAACTCAAGCTATCTTGAGCACGGCGGTTCGCCCGACAAGGCGGTAAAGATAGCATTTACCTATGCGCTTGATAAGTATATAAAGACCAACAACAAATACAACAAAAACGAGAGCAAGATAACCTTTGCCGACATCGCAGACTGCCTCTTGCTCGTCATCAACAGCTTCTCTACCCTTACCTCCTACGAGAACCAGACCAAGAAGTCTATCACAAACACCTTTATCTACGAGGCTATGGCGGACTATCTTAAGACAAACCTTGAGATATACTTCGTAGAGAATCCGCTTCAGGCAGAGGTCTTTGCAAATCAGGTACTCGTAAACAAGCGTAGCCGTGAATCGGCAGAGGCGCAGAGAATAAGAGTAAAGACCAATCTCACGGGAACGATAGATATCGCAAACCGTGTTGAAAAGTTTGTAAACTGTCGTTCGAAGGACCCAACGAAGCGTGAGCTTTATATCGTTGAGGGAGATTCGGCTCTTACCTCCTGTAAGCTCGGCAGAAATGCGGAGTTCCAGGCAATAATCCCCGTAAGAGGTAAAACGCTCAACTGTCTTAAGAGCTCTTATGAAAAGATATTCAAAAGTGAGATAATCACAGACCTGCTTCGAGTTATCGGTTGCGGAGTTGAGATAAACGGTAAGGTAAAGGGAAATATCCCCGCATTCAATATGGATATCCTCTCTTGGTCGAAGATAATAATCTGTACCGATGCCGACGAGGACGGATTCCAGATAAGAACGCTTCTTCTTACCCTCTTTTACCGTCTTCTCCCCACTCTTCTCAAGGAGGGCAAGGTGTTCATCGCTGAGTCGCCCTTGTTTGAGATAACCTGCAAGGACGAGACCTATTTCGCATACGACGAATTTGAAAAAGCGGACATCATGCGTAAGCTCGAGGGTTCGAAGTATACCATTCAGCGTTCAAAGGGACTTGGTGAAAACGAGCCCGAGATGATGTGGAAGACTACTATGAATCCCGCTTCCCGCCGTCTCATTTCGGTAACGCCCACCGACCCCGTGGCGACAGAAGAGATGTTTGACACTCTCCTCGGTGGCAATCTGCCCGCACGTAAGCAGTTCATCGCCGAGCATGGACACGAATATATGAAGGACGCAGATATTTGATCGTGCGTTAAAAAAGGGAGGCTTTTGCCTCCCTTTTTGTTGTTTAAAAACGCCCCTTTGATTTTTGCGCTGTCTCAAATGATCTCGCTCACCTCGTATGAAATTTTACGTCGCTTTTCCCCTCTCTCATATATAAATTATATTATGTAGCAAAGTGTGTCGAAAAAGGGGAATTCTATTGACTTTTTGGGAAATTTATGCTAATATGGAAGATGGTGTGGTGTGGGCGTTTGTCCGTTTTTCGTCTCGTGATAATATTTGCCCGCAAAATACCAATACTAACCTTGACGGCTCTTATCGATTGATAACAAAAACGAAGGATATTGATGATGATAAAACCTGTTAACGAAAGAGAAGCAAGAGAAGAAATTCTTGCACTTGTAAAAAAATACTGCGAAACTTTCCATAAGAAAAAAGACTACGAGGACGGCGATAGAATACCCTATGCGTCAAGAATTTATGACAGTGAGGAAATGTGCAACCTCGTTGACAGCTCACTTGAATTCTGGCTCACCTCGGGCAGATATACCGATGAATTTGAAAAGGGCTTTGCCGAATATATCGGCTCAAAGTACTGTTGCCTTGTAAATTCGGGCTCGTCTGCAAACCTCCTCGCATTTATGACGCTCACCTCCGACCTTCTCGGCGAGAGAGCGGTAAGACGTGGCGACGAGGTCATCACGGTCGCGGCAGGATTTCCCACAACGGTAACACCCTACATTCAGTACGGTGCTGTTCCCGTTTTCGTTGATATAACGATACCGCAGTACAATATAGACGTAACCATGCTTGAGGCGGCGCTTTCCGAAAAGACAAAGGCGGTAATGGTGGCGCACACCCTCGGCAACCCCTTTGACCTCTCGGCTGTAAAGAGCTTTTGCGACAAGCACGGGCTTTGGCTCATCGAGGACAACTGCGATGCACTCGGCTCTGAATATATGATAGACGGCGAGTGGAAAAAGACGGGTACTGTCGGTCATATAGGAACGTCAAGCTTCTATCCTCCCCACCATATGACTATGGGTGAGGGCGGAGCTGTATATACAGATGACCCGCTTCTCAATAAGATAATGCGCTCTATCCGTGACTGGGGACGTGACTGCGTTTGCCCCTCGGGCTGTGACAATATTTGCAATCACCGCTTTGACAGACAGTACGGTGAGCTCCCCCTCGGATACGATCACAAGTACGTCTATTCGCATTTCGGATACAACCTAAAGGCTACCGATATGCAGGCGGCGATAGGCTGTGCTCAGCTCAAGAAATTCCCCTCATTCGTTGAAAGAAGAAGACATAATTTCAACTATCTTAAAGCAAAGCTTGAGTGTGTAGCGGACAAGCTCATTCTGCCCGTGGCTTGCGAGAAGTCGGAGGCCAA
>JAZQUE010000194.1:0-3384 GCA_045631145.1 Eubacteriales bacterium | reverse complement strand
TCCTCCTATCAGCTCGATACCGCCGAAAGAGGCTTTTCTTATCACTACGACGCTCCCCTTGATATGAGGATGTCGAGAGAGGACAGCTTTTCGGCACACACGCTTGTAAACACCTATTCCGAAAAGGAGCTGGCTCGGGTAATTTCCGATTACGGCGAAGAAAAATTCGCCTCCCGCATCGCAAGGGAAATCGTAAAGAGCCGAGAGGAAAAGGAAATAGAGACCACCTTTGAGCTTGTCGAAATAATAAAAAGGGCAGTTCCAAAGCAGTCTCAGCTCGAGAAGCACCCCGCGCGCCGAACCTTTCAGGCGCTCAGAATTGAAGTGAACGACGAAATAGGAATGCTAAAGGGCGCAGTTGAAGCGATGATAGATTCCCTTAAAGAAAAGGGAAGACTTGCAGTGATAACCTTCCATTCGCTTGAGGACAGAGCGGTGAAGGAGGTCTTTCGAGAAAAGACCGACGGCTGCACCTGTCCGTCGAGCTTTCCCGTCTGCGTGTGCGGCTTCAAGGAAGAAATTAAGAATCTTACAAAAAAACCGATAGTGCCGTCAGATACCGAGCTTGACGAGAACAACCGTTCGAGAAGTGCAAAGCTCAGGGTTGCGGAAAAATTATAGAGAGGAAAAAAGCTGATGTCTAAATATCTTTCCCCGAACGACGATATACTCGTACAAAAGAAAAGCGCAGTAAACGAATCTTCGAGAAAAGACCTTGCAGAGGACTTTCTTACTCAGAATGGATATGAAAGACAGATAAAGCCGCGAGGAGTTAACGGCGGACGCGACAGAGTACCGCAGAATCATATAGCGGTAAATAAAGAGCGCCTCAACACTTCTCTTGCCAAAACACCCGTTCAGGCAAGGAGAGCGTCGGAGGAAGCAAAAAAACGTGAAAGAAGGGTATCGGCGAGACCCGAGGTCAGAAAAGAAAGCGCAAAAACGCCTTTCCCGATTCCTTATATATTTTGTATAGTATTACTTACGGCAATATTCCTCTACGTTATTCATCTCTACATCGAAATCGACGACCTCGGCGACGAGCTTACAGACTATAACAATATGCTCGTTGAGATGAAGAAGGAGGAAGAGGATCTGAAGATAAAGAAGGATCATATGTATGACCTTGAAGAAATAGAAAGAATCGCCAGAGAAGAGTACGGCATGGTAAACAGAGACCAGCTTCCTAAGGAATACATTACTCCCGACAGTAAGGACGATATTGAGATAATTGATATGCAGAGCGAGGAGGTAGCGCCCGGTGCGCTTATGTCAGGTTTTGCAAAATCTATTTCAAATCTTTTATCATATATAAATTAAGAAAAACATAGTAATGTAAAAAGAGTAAAGGGAAAAGGTCTCTTTACTCTTTTTTGCCTAAAACACGGGGGATAAAATTTTGAAATATCGTTTTGAGGCGTCCCGCCACAGAATAAACAAAAAAACAACTATACTGCTTGCCTTTATATGCGGAGTGGCATTGTTTCTTATCGGAAGAATTGCGTATTATTCCGTCTATAAATACGACGAGTATCAGAATAAGACTATCGCGCAGTCGGTAACCGAATCTACGATAAAGGCGTCGAGAGGAACTATTTACGACCGCAACCTCAATATTCTGTCGGTAAGCGTTACGGTAGAGCGTATTTTCATTTCGCCCGCCGATATACCGAATATGACGGTAAAGGAATATATCGACGACTACGTTGAGAATATGAAGGGCAAGGAGGAGGCGAAGGAAGCCGAAAGAGCGAAGCTGACAGCCGCCTTCGACGACCTTACCATAACGGTAGGGGAGGATATCGCAAACGAGCTCTCCAAAATACTTGAAGTCGACAAAGATACTATTATGGCGAAGGTCAAAAAGACCAACCGTAAGGATGAGACCATAAAGAAGAAGGTGGATGAGAAGGTTGCAGACGTCGTTCGCGACCTCATAAAGGAAAAGCATTACTCCACCTGCATCTATCTTGAGGAGGACACAAGAAGAAGCTACCCTTACGGAACCCTTGCCTCTCATATTCTCGGCTTTACAGGCACCGATAATACGGGACTTGCAGGACTTGAGCTCTACTATGACAAAATGCTTTCGGGAGTCAACGGAAAGATAATAAAGGCGGTCAACGGAGTGGGAGACCAGATGCCCTATAAATACGAAAGCTATATCCCCGCAACAGAGGGCACGAGCATAATGCTCACTCTTGACGCAAATATACAGAGGATGCTCGAAAAGAACCTCGAAACCGCTTATAGCGATACCGAGGCGGAGTCGGGTGTTATGGGTGTCGTAATGGATGTCAATACCTATGAAATTCTCGGTATGGCAATACTCCCGAACTTTGACTGTAACGACCCCTATACACTTGACGAAAAGTCGCAAAAAGAGCTTGATAGCTTCGTCGGAACAGACGAGGAGAAGAACAATAAGTATAACGAGCTTATCTATGGACTCTGGGAAAACAGAATGATAACCGATACCTACGAGCCGGGTTCTACCTTTAAAATGGTAGTCGCCGCAAGTGCAATTGAGGAAGGCCTCGTGAGAGATAACGAAACCTTCAACTGCGTGGGCTCGATAAGAGTAGACGGATACCCCAAGCCTATCGGATGCCATCTTCGTTCGGGACACGGCGTGCAGACCTTTGAGGAATCGCTGTGGCACTCCTGCAACCCCGTCTTCGTTACGATGGGTCTTCGTATGGGCACCGAACGCTTCTTCAAGTATTTCAAGGCGTTTGGATATATGAATAAAACGGGCATCGACCTTCCGGGCGAAAGACTCGGTATATGGTTCGAGCGCTTCAATACCGTCGAGCTTGCCGTTTCGGCGTTCGGACAGACCTTTACCGTAACCCCTATCCAGCATATTTCTGCGGTAGCCGCAGTTGCAAACGGAGGATATCTCGGCACGCCCCATCTTCTGAAGGCAGTGCTCGACGAGGACGCTAACGTCGTTTCGACGAACGACAGTACCGTTCGCCGTCAGGTAATATCCGAGGCGACGAGCAAGGAAATCGTAGAGTATATGGAGGGCGGCGTAAATAGCGGAGGCTCGGCAAGAAACGCATACGTTAAGGGCTATCGGGTTGCGGCAAAAACGGGAACTACCGTCAAAACCGCCCTTCGCTCCGAAACGGGCGAAACGAAATATATAAGCTCCTGCGTAGCGTTTGCACCCGCTGATGACCCTCAGGTCGCAGTAATGGTACTCGTTGACGAGCCCGTCGGCTCGTACTATGGAGGTACGGTAGCCGCCCCCGTCGTTTCGAGAGTTCTTGCAGAGGTGCTTCCTTACCTCGGTGTCGAGCCTCAGTACGACGAGGAGGAGCTTGAGACGGTGGCATATAACGTAGAAAGCTATATCGGCAACACCGTCACCGACGC
>JAZQUE010000193.1:0-7707 GCA_045631145.1 Eubacteriales bacterium | reverse complement strand
TGACATTACCCGTAAGAAAAAGCTTCTTGAAAAACAGAAGGAAGGTAAAAAGAAGATGCGCACTCTCGGTACTGTCGAAGTACCACAGGAGGCGTTTATGGCGGTGCTTAAATTCGATGAATAGAGGACTTTATATTCATTTTCCCTTCTGCGAGAAAAAGTGCTATTACTGCGACTTCTATTCGCTTGCCGATACTCGTCTTAAAGAGGAATACATCTCGGCACTAGTTCGGGAAATTGAAAAAAATGAAAAAAACGAAATAGACACCGTTTTTTTCGGGGGAGGGACACCCTCCCTCTTTTCGCCCTCCGAGCTCGAGAGGGTGATAACGGCTATTAATAAAGCCTTTATCCTCGATAAAAACGCCGAAATAACGATAGAGGCAAACCCTACGTCGCAAAATCTGTCGGCGTTTCGCTCCCTCGGCATAAACCGCCTCTCCCTCGGAGTGCAAAGCTTTTCCGACGATGAGCTTCAGGCTCTCGGCAGAGGTCACACCGCAAGAGAGGCGGAAGAAACCGTCCTCTCGGCAAAAAAAGCGGGCTTTGACAATATTTCTATCGACCTGATGCTCGGAACACCTACAGAGACGAAGGAAAGCTTTATAAAGAGCGTTGAAAAAGCCCTCTCCCTTCCCCTCTCGCATATCTCCCTTTACGCTCTGTCGATTGAAGAGAATACGGTGTTCGGAAAGAAGTTAAAAAATGGAGAAGACCTCTCTCTTCCCGAAAACGACAGAGAAATGTACCTCGAAGCGTCGAGGCTTTTAAAGGAAAACGGCTTTGAGCACTATGAAATCTCGAACTTTTCAAAAGAGGGCAAGCGCTCCCGCCACAATATGAAGTACTGGCGAGGAGAGGAATATATCGGGCTCGGCGCATCGGCTCATTCCTATTTTAAAGGAGAACGCTATGCCTATCCGAGAAGCATTAAAGCCTTTATCGAGGGCGCTGAAAAAGAGGACGTTTATAAAAACACCAAAAAAGATAGAAAAGAGGAATTTATCTTCCTCTCCCTTCGCCTCTCCGACGGACTCGACCTTGAGGGACTAACTTTAAGAGAGGGCTTTTATCCCTTCGTTGAGGAGCTTGAAAAGCACGGGCTCGCACACCTTAAAAACAACCGCCTTTCCCTCACCGACGAAGGCTTCTTCGTGTCGAACGAAATAATCGTGAGAATAATGGAAGAATTAAAAATATGACATCGGCTAACCGATGTCATATTTTTCTTTTAATCTGTTACTTTCTCCGAATCGGAAACCACGCCCAAGAAGCTTTCGAGCTGGGACTTGTATATTTTGTTATAATAGCTTTCCCCTGCCATTTCTATGAAGTAAGCCTTCATTTTCTCGGAATATTCCTTTTTAACACTTTCGGGTATTTCTTTCTTCAAGGAGCTTTTTGTGTTTTTTGACGCTTCGTCTCCCCAAAGTCCCATAATATCGTAATAGCAATAAACGTCTCCATCATAAACAAGTGCCAAATCACTCGCCAAAGCCTTTTTCATTTCTTCCTCTTCAAGATAAAGAGCGTCAATTATTTCAAGAGTAAGCTTCGGGTCCTTAACACTTATAAGCTCTTCCTTTGTAACGTCGAATTCTTTTATAGCCCAGTACAAAGGCGGGAAAGAATGTCTGAGCTCTCTTGGCATTTTGTTGTATACTTCATCAGACCAGTCATAAACCTCTTTTCCCCTGAGGTCAATAACGTAATGAATATCATTAACAGGATCTATAAACTGACGGTTAAGCTCTGAATATCCTCCTATTGCTTGAGGCTCGGTTACCAGCATATCAAGATTTTCTCTTGCTTCGTTAACTAAATCTTTAGGGAAAAACAAATTCTCCTTAAACGTTCCTGCGTTTTCAACAAGTTCGCCATCATTCATAAAATATTGGTCTACCGAGTCTTCTGTAATGCCGTTTACTCCAATGAAATGCTTTTTCACAAGATTTACGTAGCTTTCCCTTGTAACGTTTTCATCAATTCTGCTCCACTCGTACCATATCTCGCTAAAGGTTTTCATTGCAAATTTATATGCTTCAAATTTTTCTTTTTGTTCACTCTCTACCTTGTTCCAAAGAGTGTCAATATAAGATATATATAATTTATGAAGTGCTTCTACTGTATCTCTTTTTTCGGGATATCTTGTTAACGTAAAGTGATTTATAGGTGTTTCCATAGGATACATACCGGGTTTTCCGTCGCTTCTCCCGAGGGTTATCCAACCGCTTCCGTACTTAAATATGTATTCTCCCAACGAGATCTTGTGTAAATTTTCCACAAGAGCTTCGTCTATTTCAATTTCGCTGAGAGGCTTATAATTTTTGATTGAATCTATCTCCTCTCCCTCTGCCAAGGCTCTTTCTTTTGAGGAGTCTTCCCATATTTTGTGAGTTGAACCGCCCGAAGGGAAGAACGCATGTATAACGTACACTTCGCTTAATTCATAGTAATTTAGTTCATTTGTTGACAGTACCGTAACAACAGAGCATTCATCGGACGGGGCTATAAGATTCACATATTCTTTTTGTACTTTTCCGCTTATTTTGTTTACGTGTGGGCTCTCTAAAACGTCCGAAGCGCCCTTTAGAGTATATTTTGAATGATGATTTGCATCACCTTTAGAAAGCGGTCGGTATATATTGACTTCATAAAAGCCGTCCTCTTCCCCCGTTATTTCAACGTTGTCGGATATAGTCAAGGTATCAACCATAACGCCACCACTATAAACGGGCACGTTTTCAAAATTGATAAAACCAACCCGACGAGATTTGCCGTAAATCGGCTCCCACCCTTTTGTAAATGCGGGTATAGCCAACGTACATTCGGAGTCGTTATAGCTTGTGACGTTTTCTAAAAGAGAATGGGGGTTTGCACCCGAAAAATATGCTTCAAAGGGATTATCCAAGGTGCTTCCGTCCTTTGCCTTAAAGCCTTGGGGAATATAAAGTGCAGAATAAAGCATCGGCGTGTAGTATGGGCTTCTGTCATCTGAATAATGTATTTCAAGAGTATTTCCCGATATTCTATATATGTCGTAACCAACTTCATTTTCCCAGCCTTCCGGAACAACGGGTATTTCCGTTCCCGTTTGTATGTAAAACAAAAAAGATTCGTTATCCTCAGAAATATCCTTGTTAAAAATTACCGTTAGACGATTGTTCCTTTCGTCCTCCTCGGAAAGATAGTATATTTCAGCGTTGTTCGACGTATGGTGAACGGCATCGTTATACGTTGAAAGATACATCTCGGTAACGTAAAAGCCTTCTTCCGTCGTATCAGCAGCTTTACACCCTACACAAAAAACTAACGTAATTACGGACAACAATAACAATAATACTTTTTTCATAAAACCTACCTTTCAGAAGAAACCGAGAGGAATACCCCTCGGTTTCTCAAAAATAATTTAATCGGTATGAGCATACCTTTGAGGACTGTGGAATAGCGACTCAACTTCAACCTCAATAGTGTTTGTATTTTCATTCAAAATACCTGTTATCCAATAAAAAGAGCCTTCTTCAACTTCATAATCAAGAGAAAAATTGAGCTTTATTTCATATTCTTTACCCATATCGGTATCAACCGCTTTTATTATATTAGACTCAACTTCAGTTATTGTTGCACCTATTCTTATGTTACTTCTTTCCTGTGCACAAAGCTCTTCGGGATATACTGTTGTAACATATCCTACGTCAACAACCGGTTCAAGAGAGATATTTGACTGTTTTGCAAGATCTTCTGCTTCTTTTATACCCATAATTTTTGAATTATTTTGTATGGTATGTAATTCAAAAAGTTTTGCATTAGAAACCATGCTATGTTCAAAGCATTCACTTGCAGGAGGAGTGCTCTCTCTGTAATAATACGGTCTATATGCCTTATAATATGTACCGTTCCATTGCTTTTCCTGTGCTTCTATATAATACTGTACTGTAGAACCTACGGGATAATCGCTTGTAGAGAAAGTATACGAAAAAGTGTTTCCTGACTTCGTCATGGTACTGCTTCTAAAAGATGACTCAGATACAAGTTTATGGTATATTTTAACCTTATTAGCAGGCACATCATAAGCTACCCCGGAATCATACGAAACAATATCAAATTGTACGGTATTACCGCTATACCCCACTGCGTTTATAAAACTGGTATTGTTTCCCCATGCACCTTTTCTCCAATAAAAAACAGAGGGAGCATAAGTATAATTGACCAAGCCTGAAAGGTTTCCGTTAACATCTATAGCCGTCCTAAATTCAAGATGTAAATGTATCGCACCATTCGTTCCTAAGCCTGAATTTCCGCTTTGACCTACTTTATTTGTATAAGACAAAGAATATGAGTTAGTAGGAGATAAATTCATACTAGCCAAATGAGCGTACAAGCTTTGAAAATAATATTTATTGCCATTAGCATCTATATATTCATGCTGTGCAACAACAGTATTACCATACCCGCTACGCGAAGAAGCTGTCATAATTCTTGCATTAGAATATACAAGAAACACATCTCTGCCGACTCCATTACTTAAAGTTCTAAGGTCTACACCTTTGTGAGAACGTTCTACAGAACTTTCATATCTTGGCTGATTGAACTGAGAAGTTATTGCAACCAAATCTTCAGCCCCTGTGCCAACGTTCCCCTGCCTTAAAGGAGAATATGCGGTTATTCCTGCTGATTTTATATCAAAAGTTATAGTATTTGAATTTCCGTCTTTAATTGACACGAGATAATTTCCTTCGCACATCTCACGTGCTGCCAGAGCCACTACAGCAGAATTTAATAACAAAAACAGCAAACAAATTGTAGAAATAATTCTTTTCATTTACCTTCTCCTTTCTTATGCATATCTCTTGGTAATACTTTCCGAAACGATTTCGGTCACACCGTTAACAGTAACGTGAGCCGTGCAAGTAAGATAATAAGTTTTGCCCTGCTCGCAGTCAACATAATCTACGTAATTAAGTTCACGAGGATAACTCGACGAACTTCTTACTGTAGGAAAATCTTCTACTAATGTCAACGTATTATCACTTGTGTCCACTTCATACACGGATATATACGCTATAATAGAAGTAGTTTCCTCATCTCCTGTAACACGTGTTCTGCAAGTTGCCGTGTCTCCGGAAAACGTCATCGAAAGAGAAATTTGTGCTACATTCTCATAGTTTATTGCTGCAGTAGCAGATAAACTCAAAAGTAGTATCACCGATAAAAATAAAAGGGTAAAGCGTTTTGTTTTGGATAGCATCATTTTTGCATCCTCCTTTTTTAGTGTAAGGCTATTATTTATGCCTTCACTATATATAACGAAGTAAAATGCAAAATCACTACACCTTTTTTTAAATTATTTTATATTTTTTACAGAATATGCTATTTTTTTCAAGATTTTTATATCAGATTTTGAATGAATAGAGAAGATAAAATCATCTTCATACCAAACTATCATACTTTCTTTATCACTCCCTTCGTCTGCAACAAAAGCAAAATATTTAACGCCTTCATTTTCAAACTGTTCAAGCTCAATGCTTTCGTTATTCACAAAAAGCGTTGAATCAATATTTTCATAATGAAACATTATTGTATGGCCGTCTTTATTTGAAGTATATCCTATACTTCCTGATAAATCTCCATACCATTCATAAACTATACTATATTCATTTGGAAGATATTCAGGCTCCCACAATTTTTCTTCATAGCTTTCGGAAGAAAAAACGTTGTTTTTATTTTCAAATTCGCTTTTTTCTGTTTTTGTAGTATATGAAATGCCTGTTTTTGTATCTTCATCCAAAGAAAAGGCAGAAGAAATTTCCCCGTGTGTTATATATGCATTTATACTGTCGGTTATTTTTATAACAGTATCCTTTAATATGCCTCTGAACTCTTTTGAAACAGAGGCGGCAACACCGATGCCGAGAAGAATGCTGAGAAGTGCGGCAACGAGAATCTTAAACGCCTTTCTTGTGCTAAAGCTTGTATGAACGCCTTCGCTTAAAAGCTTCTTCATTCTTATTTCGTGTCTTCGGCTGAAAACGTGCTCGGGCAATTCGGAGTTCATTATTTCATCTATTTCCTCTTGAAGCATCATATCAAGAGCTTTTCCGAGTTCAGCTTCAAACGAATAATTCATAGCGTTATAATTCCCTCCTTCAAAATCATTTCCTTGAGCTTATTTTTAGCTCGATACACCTTCATTTCGGCGTTTTTCTCGCTGATATTAAGCTCCTTTGAAATCTCTTTATACGAATATCCGAAGAGATATTTCATATAAAGTATTTGTTTGGAAATTTCATCAAGTCCCGACAAATACTTTTTAATAGTTTCGGCTTCATATCTTTTTAAGCTCTCGTCTTCGGTTACAGCACCGGTTATATTTTTTTCGTCTTCAAAAGAGACTTCTTCCTTTTTCGTTTCCTTTCTCATAACGTCAATGCACTTGTTTTTAACAATAACAACACTCCACCTCTTTAGTTCTTCGCCCTTCATCAAAAGCATTTTATCCTTATTCTTTATTATAGAGATAAAAGCCTCCTGCAAAGCGTTTTCCGCTAAATGTTCACTTCCTGTGAATTTATAGGCAACGGAAAAGAGCATCCTTTTGTTTTCGTGGTAAAACTTTAGAAAAATATTTTCCTCTTCGCCGTCGAGCATTTCGAGTAAGATTAAAAGCATTTACGTCCACCTCTAAAGTATAGTAAATAAATTTTACCATAAAGGCTTTCTCTTTCCAATATATATAACGAAAAAAAACGCAAAACTACTACACTTTTTTCAAAAAAAATATGACATCGGCTAACCGATGCCATATTTTGTTATTTAAGCTCTATTGTAATAGGCTCTGTTTCCTCGGTTACTCTATCGGAGTTGAAGAGTGCGCCCGAGAAGATTTCGCAAGTGACCTCGATGCTTTCAAGCTCGGTTATCTCGTCGTCGTTGAGATAGAAGCCTGCGAACCCCTTGGAGTAGGCGGGCATATAGAGCTTTTCAAAGTCGTCGTATTCCTCGCCGTTTATTTTATTAATATTAACGGTAACTCTTATGGGGTACTGATATACTTCGTTTTCTACCCACGCCTTGAATACCTTATCGCCGTCATCTTCAATTTCAAAGCTCTTGAAAACTACCTTGAAGTTGTCGTCGTCGAGAAGTACAACTCCGTCGGTGTTGATTTCCTGAACGAAGGAGGCGGGAGCGCTCGTGACTATTCTCTCGGCTTCCTTATTTTCTATAAGAAAACGCATCGTGTCCTCAAGGTGAAGGCGCATATTTATCGTCTTAATCATTTCAATTCCCGCAAGCTCTGCCGAAGAATCGGGAATACTACATTCGAACTCTACCGTTGCACCGGCAGGTACTGTCTCGTCGAACGCCTTCTGCGCAAGTGCAAGTCCGTTTACCTTGAAGTTATCGGTGTAAATTCTGATGTCCTTATCGCTCTTGTTTTCCGCTTCGAAGGTGATAACGCCCGCAAAGTTGGGGTTTGAGGTGTCGAGCGATTTTGCGGTAAGTCTGAACTGCGAGGTATTGTAAACGTCGGTGCTTTCAATAGTAACGGGAAGCGTGCCTGGGATAGCCGACACCGACTCCTCAACGCCTGTTATAACTCTCGTTAACTCGGCGCCGTCGATGGTAAACGAGCTCTTAAGCCAGAGACCCGTCTCCTTATCAACCCAAACGGTCGTATCGGAAAATTCTTCTTCGCTGTCGGTT
>JAZQUE010000192.1:0-7196 GCA_045631145.1 Eubacteriales bacterium | reverse complement strand
GTCGATAATCGCTCTGTCATCAAGATACATTCCGCTTCTTTTGAGGTTATTATCGACCTCAAGCCTTAACTCCTCGTCGCTTTGCTCGACGTCGGTAGGCTTAAAATCAAACCTGCCTGCGGGCATATACATTATTCCCGCCGCAGCTCTTTTATGTTCGCTCTCGGTTTTAGTCATTGCAAAGAGGTAGATGAGCATTTGTATGTTCATTCCGTTTATAACGTCTTCGAGAGAGAAGGACTTTCCGCCCGTTTTGGTTTTATAGTCTACTACTCTTATATACTCGGTACCGTTTTCGTCGATATAGGTATCAACACGGTCAATTATACCATAGAAGGTAAGCGTTCCGCCGTCCTGAAGCTTTACTTCATAGGGCTTTACCTCCTTTGAACTACCGAGATTTTCTTCAAAGAGAGTAGGTCTGAACTTCGAAACGGAAAATTCCTCCCGTATATTTTCGACGACAAAAACGACAAAAGCAGAAATATTATCGACGAGATACTTGAATTTGGGGCTTGTTCGTGGAGCGTCGGGCGCTACCGCTTCTATAAACTCCTTTGCACGAAGCTCGGTAAGTGTTACAATTTCCTCCTCGGTAACGGTGCTTATAGCTTTACCGTCTCTTGTAAGCTCAATCAAAACGAGCTCTAAAATTTTATGAACGTAGCTTCCTATTTCCGCATTACTGAAGTGAACCTGCTTTCTCGTGCGAGCCTTCAGCATATATTCGACAAAATAAGAAAATCTGCATCTTTCGAACTTCTCGAGGCGTGACTGTGTCATTCTGTAATTCGACTGTATAAAATCGCTTGCGTTATCAATAAGAAAAAGCTTGTCCTTCGCATCAAGGAAGCGTCTTACTTCATTTATACGCTTTGCGGTGTCCGACGACTTTTCTTCTATCAATCGGATAGCCTCGCCGTCCCCCGACGATATCATTCTGCCTTCAAGCTCCTTTCTTGTTACGGGAACGGCGCATGATGAAGAAAAGCGTGTGATTTCAACGCCGAGGGCGTCCTTTATATTCGAATAGAAATAGGACGGAAGGGCGGCAGATTTCGAGCTCTCGTCGGACGAGGTATGAAAGACGAAATGAGCGCTTTCGGAGGGAATAAGGAGAGATATGAGAAAGAGGAAATTCTCGTCACGCATTTTATCCTCTTCGCTATCCTCAAGCGGAAGGTCGTTTTCGGCAAGCCATCGTCTTTCGCTCTCGGTGAAAACAGACTTTGTGTCGCTCGCGCGGGGAAACGAGCCCTCGTTAAACCCCAAAAAGAACATATGCTTTGCGTTCTTATTTCTCACGAAGTCGATATCTCCTATCTCTACCTCGTCAATAGTTGAAGGTATTCTTCCGAAGGTCATATCAGTGAGAGCGAGGCGTAGATATTTCGCAAATCTTTCCTTTGATACCCTGAGGTTGCCTGCAGTCCTTACGATATGGTCAAAGGCAAGAAGGAGCATATTCCATGAGCTTATCTCGTCGCTATCCGAGACGTCGATTTTTTCTGTGACCTCAAGCTCCTCAAGGAAAGCAAATATAGCTCTGACCTTATTCTCGACGAGCTTATCGGAGGTGCCCTCAAGGAGTCTTTTTAAAGGTGCGTAAACCTTTCTTCTCGCCTTATTTACTTCTTCAAGCTCGAGGTTATCTGCGTGTGTGAATTTTTCGACGTAGCCTCTCGGATGCATGGTCCAGTCCTCGTCATCCTCCCAAGCCTTATATTTTATATTCCAAAGAGAAATATAATTTTCAAGTGAATAAAGCTCTTTTTCGGTAAGATTGAGATATGGGCTTTTAAGATAAGTTTTTAGGTTCTTATAGAAAAAGCGTGAATTAACGGTATCGAGGGCGCTTTGAACAAGGGCGAAAATGGGCTCTGTTATAGGAGAGGTTTCGGTACACGACAGGTAGCGTATACCGTAAGAATCAAAGACGTTTTCAAGCATAGTGCCGTAATCGGAGATTGATGCCGATACGACGGCAATATCCGAAAAGGAAGCGCCTTTTTTTATGAACTTCGTTATTTCACGGGCTACGAAAATGCACTCCTCATAACGAGTGGCGGTCTCCGTAACGCTGACGCCATTTACTTCGCCTTCGTATTTTTCATCTCTGCCAAACATAAAATTGTCTGCGAGAAATTGAAGAGCTTTGTTCTTCGTTCTTTTGTTTTCGGTAAGCTCTGTTTTTCTGTACTCAACTGAATTTTTTTCGGCAAGATTACGAATTTCGTCATAGGCTTTTTTCGTCTTTCTGAATACCTTTTCGGGGTCGGTAAGAGAAAGTGAAAAGGTTATGGTGGTATTTATTGCGCTTTTAATTATTTTTTCGATTACGCTATACTGCGGAACTGTATAATCGTAAAAGCCGTCAATGAAAACGTAAGAGTCTTCGAAAAAGTCGTACTCCGACAAAGTTTCGGCAAGTCTCACTATGTCGTCGGTTGCGTCCGTATTTCCGTCCTTCAAGGCGGCAAGGTAGGTCGAAAAGACGAGCGAGAAGTCGGAAAGCTTATTTTCAAGATTCTTTCCTCCCCTATCCGATTCAAAAAGTATATCCTTTACTCTTTCGAAGTCGGCGGGGATTATTCCCTTGCGTCGCATAACGTCCATTTCGGTGCGGAGATTTCTTATATAGTTTATATCCTCCGTACAAGCTAAAAAAGAAGGAATACTGTTATTCATTTTTTCAAGAAGGACGGCTGTAAGAAGGTCTTTACCGCAGTCGTCGATATACTTATAGGTAATTCCTCCCGCTTCTCTGAAAACTCGATTGGCAAGACGGGAAAAATTAAGCACCTCGACGGTTTTGTTAATAGAATTTCCAAGGCGTCCGAGAAGGAGTGCTTCAAATTTTACGCTTTCCTGCTCGGGTACTATAACGTATATCTTTTTATCGCTCGCTTTGACAAGCTCGCTTATCTGCTCCACGACGGCGTCGCTCTTTCCGTAGCCCGAGGGTGCAATTATGAGAGAAAGCAAAAATAATCATCTCCTTAAAGTAAAACTCTTGAATATAATTTTCTTATGTGTTATACTAATATTAATATGAATAAGGGTGAATAATAAATGGAAAAATTAATAAACTACCTTGGCGTATGTGAAAAAAGATGCGCCGAATATATGAATAGCTACAACACCGACGACATTGCTCCGAGTGAGCTCAAAATCGGTGCGACTGAATATTTTAACAGAGGCGGAAAAAGGCTCAGACCTGCGTTCCTTTCTCTTTCAGCCGGAGCTGTGGGAGGACGCGAAAAGGAAATGGCGGTGACTCCTGCTATGGTGAGCACCGAGCTTTTTCACACCTTTACTCTTGTGCACGACGATATTATAGACAACGACGATACGAGGCGTGGCGGAAAAAGCGTACATAAGCTCGTCGAAGATATCTTCTCCTCTGCCGAATACGGCAAGGATATAGCAATTCTTGCAGGCGACACACTTCACGCTCTATCGGTTAAAATGCTTCTTGAATGTGCACGCTCTCCCCTTTTCTCGGCAGAGACGGTGCTCTCGGTTATCTCGATGCTTGAGGGCTGGTGCATAAACGAGCTTCTCGCGGGAGAGGCGGTTGATACGAGGCAGGGCGTTATAAAAAGCAAAGAGTTTGACGTAGGAGATATAGAAACGACGCTTGAGGTAATGAGGCAAAAAACCGGAGTTCTTTTCTCATATTCCGCAAAGGCAGGCGCTATGCTCGGAAAAAACACGCCAGACACCGAAGACGAAAGTGTGTTGTGTCTTGGTGAGTTTGCAAATCTCGCGGGTATTGCGTTTCAACTGAAGGATGACGTTCTTGGTATTATTTCTGACGAAAAGACACTCGGTAAGCCCATTGGCTCGGACATTCGCGAGGGAAAGAAAACCGTAATTCTTCAAGAGGCGTATAAAAATGCCGACAGAACCGAGAGAGCTCTTATAGAAAAAACGGTTGGAAATTCGAATGCCGCCGAGGAAGATATTTTAGCGGTAAAGAAGATATTCGTTGAGAGAGGTGGAATTGAATTTGCAGATTCCCTTGCAAACGACTACATAAACAAAGCGATAAATTCTTTAAAAAAGGTAAAAGAGTCGGAATACACAGAGCTTCTTCTTCTTGCTTCTCACTTTATGACGGCAAGAAAAGCGTAAAAGGTGATGACGTGAAAAAAATATTTTTATTCTTAGTAATTATAACACTATTTTCTTTATGTGTCAACGCCGACGGAATTCTCGACGGCGGAAAAAACATATATTCCGATTACGTTTATATGGTAAATCTTGACACAGGAAAGACTGTTTACGAGTACGAAGCAGATACGGTTACATACCCTGCGTCGCTTACTAAAATAATGACCTGTATTCTTGCTATAGAAAAGGTTTCCCTCGATGAAACGGTAACGATACCCTCGGGTATTTTTGATGACGTTTATAAAGAGGGCGGTGCTCATATTTCCCTCAAAGCGGGTGAAGAAATTTCGGTTGGAGACCTTGTGAGAGCGACAATGATACGTTCCTCCTGTGATACGGCGACGGCTCTTGCGTGGTATATTTCGGGGAGCGTCGAGGATTTTGCCATTCTTATGAATCAAAAGGCGAAAGAAATAGGTTGCACCTCAACAAACTTCACAAACGCTCACGGACTTCACGACGATGGGCATTATACGACGGCGAAAGATATGTTCTTAATTGCAAATTACGCCTTGCAAAATGAGACATTCTGTGATATCATAGACGAGTATTCCTGCACAATTCCCGCGACCAATATGTCGGAAGAACGAGTGTTTACGAGCACGATTGAAATTGAAGTGCCCGAAAACGAAGCATATTACGAATACGTTACGGGAATCAAGTCGGGCTTTACCGACGAGGCGGGAAGATGTCTTATCACCAAGGCGACGAAGGATGGTGAAACTTATCTTCTTGTAACGCTTGGGGCAAACCGTGACAAGTGGTATAACTCCAATATGGCGTTTACCGATGCGGTAACTCTTTTCGAATACTGTTTTGCCGAATATGACATAAAGACTGTTGTCTCTACCGACACCCCTTTGACTGAAATAGAGGTTTCGAAAGGAACGGTAAAAAAGGTGTCACTCTACGCTGACAGTGACGTTGTTTCTCTTGTCGCTCTTGACGACTCGCCGAATTTAACCTTCGATTTACCAAAAAAAGCAAAAGCACCTCTTCGTGCGGGGGACGTCGTTGGTAAAGTAACGATAGACGTGGGCGGTGAAACCTTCACGAGAAGCCTTATCGTCAAAGAAGAAATAGAAAAGACAGAAGCCTTAAGAGGACTAAAGAAATTCAACGATGGAAATGCGGTTGCGACCTTCCTTGATACTGTTTCGATTATTCTGTTTTTAATCGGTGCTTCTATTATCACTGTATTCATTTTGAAAATACGAAAATAAAACAAAAAATAAGTCGGGAATTTTCCCGACAATATCTTCCCTTAGCTCATCCGGATAGAGTGTCAGATTCCGATTCTGAAGGCGGCAGGTTCGAGTCCTGCAGGGAAGACCACAGAGGGCGGTTTTTTAACCGCTCTTTACTTTTTCTTAAAATGCTCAAAACCCCTTTATTATAGGCGTTTTTTCGAGGTGAAAAAAAGAGTGAGAATAAGTTTCGATTAAGATAAAATCGTTTCATAGGCAACAATTAGGCAACAATTAGGCAACATAGACCGTCCCTCAAAGCGAAGGCAAAGAGTAACCGTTGACAAGATTTCTGCCGTTCTGCCCGAGGAAAAATTAGCCTTGACCTTTTCCACTTCTTTATTTTTGCTTTATGACGGTCATAAACAATACTGCTGATAGATATAAAACTTATTTTTTATTACGGTTAAACTCCAAAAAAACCTTGCCCTAAACTTGCCATTATTTTTAACCTCTGTTGCTTTTTGCATATGGGGGTATATGAGAATATCACCATACCCCCAAAATGACGAAATTTGCCCCGTTTTTTTGCGTATAGATAATTTTAACAACTACATCTATTCGCACGCACGCACGTGCGCGTTGTCGAGCGGAATAATTAAGACGTTATTTTCTACTTCCTTTTCCCTCTCGGTGAGCTGAATATAATCGGCAACAGTGCAGATAAACTCACTATTTGTGGGGTTTCCCTTATTAGAAGCTACGGTATATCCGAATAATTTATCTGCAAAGTCCACGTTAGCCTTTATCCACCCCGTTTCTATTGCGTGACGTATTGCTCTTTCTACTCTTGCGGGTGTTGTATTAAATTCTTCCGCTATTTTCGGATATAAAACTTTCGTTATTTTTCCTGCGAGTGTTATATCGTTTACCATTAACTCGATTGAATATCGGACGTAATAATATCCCTTTACGTTCGCCGAAACTCCGAGCTCCTTTATAATATCCGTGATAATTTTTTTGTAATCTTTCATTTTTCTGTTTTCCTTTCTTTTCTCAATTACTGCTTACGTCTCATTTCAAGGTGGACGTAGCACCCTTTATTGACTGAATTTTTTATAAACGTAATATTTATAAGCTCATAGGGGTAGCGTTCCTCGAGGTATATCCATAACGTGCCGTTGTCGTAGGAGCTCTCCATTTCTTCAAGCTCTTCAAGAGTCACAGAGCCGTCACGTTCTTCAGCTTCGGGCCTGATAAGGTTTTTACTTGAGTTCCAACGTCTATACGTCTGCCTATCCTTGACAAAGTACATAGCAAGCCCCGTTACGCCGTTCTCCCCGAACTGTAAACGTCGAGAGTTAGCAAAGCCCTGCCCCCACAGTTTCTCTATAACGTCACGGTCAAGTCCCCCGTTAAATATAACGTGGTGATGAATACGAGCATTTTTCTTTCCCACTTCCGTTACAGTTACGTACTTCAAAGGCTCAAGTCCGAGCTTCGTCCGAAGTCTCTTGACTCTACGTAGAAAATTGTTTAAAAGTCTTTGCGCTTCGTCTACGTTCTCGGGGGACAGTTTGTAAGTGAGAGTCAGAGCTACGTCCTTTTCGGAGAAATTACTGTGTATAAGCCTTATAAGTTTTCTTTCGGCGTTCTTCTGATTAAGGAGTGCTTGAACTTCACTCGTGGGCTTACACTTCGCACGTCGTATTCCTTGAGGTTGAAAGACGGGGTATATGTCGATATCCACATACTCACCGCACGTGTACATTTTCTCTCTAACAAAGTGTCTGCCCTTGTAGCTCTTCTTTCTCATATCCTTTTAGTCCTACG
>JAZQUE010000191.1:0-4600 GCA_045631145.1 Eubacteriales bacterium | reverse complement strand
TGGCTACGATCCGACTTCGGCATCCTCGAATACCGAATAAAGTGACGTGCACGCATCGTTGATGAAGCTCTTTTTAATAGAATGCTCAATCATATCGAGAAGCGGAGCGTAGTAGTTGTTGTAATTAAATATTGCAATGGGCTTGTCGAGCTGTCCGAGCTGCTTGAGCGTGAGAATTTCGAAGAATTCCTCGAATGTTCCGATACCGCCTGGTGTCATAATAAAAGCGTCCGAAAGGTCCTCCATTGTTTGCTTTCTTTCTCTCATGGTCTCGGTATATATTACCTCGTCGCAGTGCTCGTCAACGTGCTCAACGTTCATATCAAGAAAGAAAGTAGGAATAACTCCCGTAACCTTTCCGCCACCATTCGAAACTCCCTCTGCAATAGCGCCCATAAGTCCCGTTCCGCCTGCACCGAATACGAGGTCGTGACCTCTTTTAGCTATTTTTTCACCAAGCGCCTTTGTAGCCTCAACGTAGCATTCGTCTATCCTCGTGCTTGCTCCGCCATATACGCAAATTTTCAAATTAACACCTCCAAAACTAATTTTATATTATGCAAAAACATATATTTCGATACTAAATAATATAATGAAAATGACGTTGTTGTAATGTTTCGTGCCATTGTGAAAAGGCGGTGATAGCTCACAACATCGTGGAAACTTTCTATAATGAATTTTATCATACCTCGAAGTTTAAGTCAATATATAAATATTGCGAAGTAATGAAAAATTATGCTTTATATTGCAAAAAGGGAAAAAGTATGGTAAAATTCTAAAAAAAGCAAAGGAGACGCCAAGGTGTCGTTATCAGTAAAAGCGGTAAGAAAACAACTTTCTTTATTTAAACCACTTCTCGAGAGCGCGTCGCTCGAAGCGACCCGACGTGGACAGAATAAAATAGGCGAGCTTATGGCGTTTTCTTCAAAAAACGATGTGATCGCCAAGGAGCACTCCTTTGAGAACTTTTCTTCTCTGTGGCTCATTCCTCACGACGAGCGCAGAAAAGGCGTTATCCTCTACCTTCACGGTGGGGGATATACCTCGGGAGATATCGAATACGCAAAGGGCTTCGCATCGGTGCTTGCAGTTGAATACGGCACGATGGTCTTTGCCCCCGCATACCGCCTTGCTCCCGAGCACCCATTTCCCGCGGCACTCGACGATGCATATACCGCCTATAATTATCTGCTAGATAAGGGCTATTCCCCCGATAAAATAACCCTCGTCGGCGAAAGCGCAGGAGGCGGACTTTGTTATGCACTCCTTCTCCGACTTCGTGATAACGGACTTTGTATGCCCGCTGGCGTCGTTGCGCTTTCCCCTTGGACAGACCTCTGTATGTCGGGTAAGTCCTACCTGGAAAATGAAAACATCGACCCCACGATGACACTTAAAACACTACGATTTTATGCTTCTTCTTACACGGATACCCCCGAGAACCCACTCGTCTCTCCCTTGTATGCAGACCTTACGGGAATGCCCCCGTCTCTTATCTTCGTCGGAGAAGACGAGATAATGAAAAGTGATTCCGAGGATATGCACGCCCGCCTTAAAAGCTTTGGATGCGACTCAGAGCTTGTGGTGAAGCCCGAGCGGTGGCACGCTTATCTCCTCTACGGCTTTCGTGAGGATAAGCCTGACTTTTCGCATATAGGAAGCTTCCTCGATAGAGTTATGTCGAAGGAGAATAAGCTTCGCTGGATGCCTCTCGATAATGCGGCGAAAATATATCCCGCCGCCCGTCGCAGAAATTGGAGCACAGTTTTCAGAGTTTCGGTAACCTTAAACGAAAAGATAGATAAAGATATTTTACAGTCGGCTCTTGACGTTACCTTGAGACGCTTTCCCTCTATTGCCGTAAAGCTAAAAAAAGGCTTTTTCTGGTATTACCTTGAACAGATATCCTCATCTCCGTCGGTAATGGAGGAAAGTAGCTTCCCACTTTATCGAATGTCGAATAAGGAGCTTTCTACCTGCGCCTTTCGCGTGCTTTATTACGAAAACCGAATAGCCTTCGAGGTCTTTCATTCTCTCACCGACGGAACGGGCGCAATGATATTTTTGAAAACTCTCGCCGCCGAATATATTTCTCAGAAATATGCGATTTCGGTAACCGCTGAAAAAGGTGTACTTCCGAGACTTGAAGAGCCCTCGGAGGAGGAAATAGAGGATAGCTTTTTTAAGTATGCGGGCAAGGTGAGCGCCGACCGCCACGAACGAAACGCGTGGCATCTCTTTGGTACTCCCGAAAAGGGAGGCTACCATACGCTTACCTGCTTTAAGCTTCCCTTGAAGGAGGTTTCCGAGAAGGCACACGAATATAAAGTTAGCGTGAACACCTTCCTCGTAGCCTGCCTTATGGACGCGCTTGCTGAGCTACAGAAGGAAAAGGTGCCGAGCGTAAAGCACAGAAAGCCAATAAAGGTACTTGTCCCCGTAAATTTAAGAAGGCTTTTTCCCAGCCGTACTCTTCGTAATTTTGCATTTTATACTACCCCCGAGATAGATACGAGACTTGGCGAATATACCTTTGAGGAAATATGTGCGAATATTACCCATCGCGTAGCCCTTGACGTTACACCGAAGCAGATGAGCTCACAGATAGCGTATAACGTAAACAGCGAGAAGAATCTCTTCGTCAAGATAATGCCCCTCTTTATAAAGAACGCCGTAATGAAAGCAGTTTTTGATACAGTAGGGGAGAAGAAGTCCTGCATAACAATGTCTAATCTCGGTAAAATCGAGATTCCCGATGAGATGAAGCCCTTCGTCGAGCGATTTGATTTCATTCTCGGCGTTCAGGCAACCGCACCGAATAACTCTGCTGTTTTGTCTTACGGAGATTACGTCTATTTTAACTTTATAAGAAACACCACCGAATCTGAGCTCGAAATGTCCTTCCACCGCGTCCTTCAGAAAATGGGAATAAGGGACGAAGTGGAAAGTAATACAAGAAAGAGGTAAAGTATGTATTGTATAAACTGCGGCGTTAAGCTCGCTGACAGCGAAAAGTCTTGCCCCCTTTGTGGCACAGTCCCTTATCATCCCAACCTTATTATAAAGGAAACGGCTGGGCTTTACCCCTCGGGGAAAATGCCCTATTCCAAGCCCAGCACCGTCGGAATAAAGGTAATCGTCACTGTCGGTTTCGTTATAGCCCTTTTGATATCTTTCCTTTGCGATATGCAGTTGAGCGGAAGGGTCAGCTGGTCTTTTTACGTCATTGGCACACTTTTGACGGCGTATATATCCTTCGTTTTGCCCTTTTGGTTTAAAAAGCCGAGCCCCGTAATATTCGTGCCTCTCTCCTTTGTTACCGTCGGCATCTATCTTCTTTTTATCAACCTCTTTACAAATGGAGCTTGGTTTTTGTCCTTTGCCTTTCCCGTTGTTGGTATTATAGGACTCCTCGTGACATCGGTCGTTACCCTTTCGATATTCTTCAGACGTGCCCGTCTTTATATTTTCGGAGGCGCACTCGTTTTGCTCGGTGGCTTTATGCCTCTTCTTGAGCTCTTCTTGACAATAACCTTTGATTTGAAGTTTGTCTGGTGGTCTCTTTATCCTCTCGTGGCACTCTCTTTCGTCGGACTTACCGTCCTCTTTTTTGCAATTTCACCTACCGCAAGAGAAGCTTTTGAAAGGAAATTCTTTATTTAAAAAATAAAAAATCTTTTTTTAAAAAACTGTTGACAAAAAACACCTCTTATGATATAATTCTATCGTTGTCGCGAGACGACGTAAAAAATTGCTGGTGTGGCTCAACGGTAGAGCAGCTGATTTGTAATCAGCAGGTTGGGGGTTCGATTCCCTTCACCAGCTCCATAGAAATGGGAGCGTTCCCGAGTGGCCAAAGGGGGCAGACTGTAAATCTGTTGTCAGTGACTTCGGTGGTCCGAATCCACCCGCTCCCACCAGAAAAAAGCACTTGCAATAGCAGGTGCTTTTTTCAACGAAATAAATCCCTTTCGGGATTTGTGAAATGCACTTCGTGCGTGAAATACGTCTACGGCGTGTGAAATGCCTGCGGGCGTGAGTGGATTTATTTCATTTCACTTGATGCGTTAGCATCAAATTTCACAATTCACGAAGTGAATTATTTCACCGTGAGCGCAAGCGAACGATTTCACTAAAATTTACGTCTATTAGACCAAATTCTACAAATCGGTAAATACAGTTAAATCAAAGGAGAAATAAATATGCTGGAGACCCTTTATGGCAAAGTTGTTACGGCAATTAAAGCGTATGGGATAGATGAATTTGATTTCTCACGTAATATTTTAGGCGTAGATTTTTCTGTTCGCGAGTTCGGATATGCCGTTTTTGAATTTGGTAGCGATTGCTTTTATATTTCCACTGATGGAGTATCTTCTATTGTCCCTCCAAGAAAAAATATATACGAAATTCCTGTTCATGAAAGTATTTTGCAGACTTTTGTCGGTCGTATTTTTCAATCGGCAAAATTTGACGGTGAAAAATATATTATTCAATTTGAAGAACTTGATCCTTTGTACGGATACTATGTTCCGAATGATGGATTGACTGATAGATCTTATTTTGAATTAGAATTCCCGTGGGGGTAAAAGTGGCATCTAAA
>JAZQUE010000190.1:0-3902 GCA_045631145.1 Eubacteriales bacterium | reverse complement strand
CTTCTACCATTTTCTTTTGGAGTATCGGGTTTAAGACCTTCACGAAGCTGAGAAGTCCGAAAAAAGAAAATGCTACGATTATCATAGGTATTTCTTTCTTTACCATTTTGAAAAGGCGAAGGAACATTGAGCCCGTGTTGGTACAGTGAGAGCACACCGTCATTCCCTTCTTAAAGGGGCGGTGGCATTTAGGACATACACGGTTATCGGGCTCGTATTTCACCTCGAAGTCGGGGTTATCCTTATTATCAATCATCGAGTTGAGAGAACGTGAGGCATCGACGATAAGATTAGCAAGCGACATATCAGAACGGCAAAGCTCAACGGCGGAATCATCGTTTTCCGAAATCGCTTCAAGACTGACGCTTCCGACGTTTCTCCTTGCGACAAACGAGGTAAAGTCGGTGATTTTAAAGGTTTCAACGGTTACGGGAGACTTTTCTTCGTTATCCTCCGATTCTATCGCGCGGAAAACGAGCTCCTTCGTTACGGCAAGCACTCCAAGTCTTGAACGGTTAGAGGAGTCAAGGTTGAAGTTAAACTTAAAGAGTATTTCGGGAGCTTCAAGCCTTTCCTTCAGGGCATCGACTACCAAGGCTCGCCTTTTATCTCTTTTCTCTTTTATCTCGCGTCTTAAATTCTTAATCTTACTCATAAATACAGCTCAATCTTTCTGAAGCTTCCTTTATCAAGTGAAGAAAGGCTTTTGATTTCGTAGCGGTTTGCATCCTCGTCAATGACGATTGCTCTGTCGTCACCTATTCTTATAATGCTCTTAAAGGTGTCCTTCAAGGTCATAATTCTCATTCCCTGCGGAGTTTCAACTACCCACGTAGAGTTTCCGAATTTTTCCTCGACGCTTAAAATCTTCAGAATTTCGGCGCTGAAATATTTCTTTTCAAGCTCGCCTCTTATAATGTCGGCGGTTTTTTCATCAAAGCTTTCAAGAGAACGGATAATTCCTATCTCGTTCTGCTCGCCGTCGCAAACCGAAATAAACTCATCGGGAAGGTCGTGCGGAAAGGCTCTCATCAGAAATACCCTTCTGTATTCGCTCTCGCCTTCGGTCTTTGCTCTGACAAAGCCGTTTTCCGTACGCTCGAAAGAGGTATTTTCGGGGGTTATGTAATTCATTTCAGCGCTTTGCTGAATGGCTGTGAGTTCTTTATTTTCCATATTATTCCTCCACTCCTATGACCTTGAGAGCATCGAGCTGCATCTTATAAAGCTTATAATAGTCGCCCTTTTTCTCGATAAGCTCGCGGTGTGTTCCCGTTTCGGTCATCTTTCCGTCCTCTATAACGATAAGTCTGTCGGCGTCTCTCAAGGTGGAAAGTCGGTGAGCTATAATTATCGTGGTTTTTCCTTTTGTTATATTCGTTATAGCCTTTTGAATTCTAAGCTCGGTTGCGGTATCCATTGCGGCGGTCGCTTCGTCGAGGATAAGAATTTTCGGGTTCTTGAGTATTGCTCTGGCGATAGATATTCTCTGCAATTCGCCTCCCGAAAGTCCTTTATTACCGAAGCCTATCTGCGTATTATAGCCGTCGGGATACTTTATGATAAAGTCGTGAGCACCTGCCGCCTTTGCCGCTTCGACGACCTCCTCGTCGGTAGCGTCTGGGACGGCGTATTTTATATTGTCGGCAATAGAGCCTCTGAAAAGATATGTCTCCTGCGACACTATTGCGATATTGTCACGAATGAAGCTCATCGGCAGCTCTTTTACGTCGTTTCCGTCAACGAGCACCGAGCCTTCAGTAGTATCGTAAAGCCTCATAATAAGGTTTACTATCGTGCTCTTGCCCGCACCCGTATGTCCGACGATACCTATCGTTTCGCCCTTATCTACCTTGAAGCTCACGTTGTCGATTACTCGGTGATTCTTGACGTACTCAAAGGATACGTTCTTAAATTCGACGCTTCCCTCAAAGGCTTCAGGGCGTACAGGGTTTTCGCTCTCGCGAACGTCGGGCACGGTGTCCATAATTTCAAAGAGGCGGTGCATAGCGTTCATACACTCCGAAAGCTGTTGACCGAAGCGGTTGAAAAAGTCAAGTGGGGCGTACGCCATAGCGAGCATTGCAATATAGGTAACGAGTGCACCGTAGGTGAAGATTTCGTTACCGCTGATAGCACCTCTTGCGACCATATATCCGCCGAAAGCCCAAGCGGAATAGGTGCCGAGTTCAAGAATCATCGTAACGGGGTAGATGAACCAATTCGTTTTAACCGTTCCGTCGTGGATGGAATCTGCGTAGGCGATGCTTCGTTTATCGAATTTCTTCTGCTCTATCTCCTCGTGGGAAAACGCTTTTACGACTCGGCTTCCCGTAAGGATATCCGAAACGAAGGAGTTGAAAACTCTCGACCTTGAATAGTTTCTCGCGTGAATTTTTCTGCCGAGACGGTAAAGACCTCGGCGCACTGCCATATACACGGGAATCGGGAGCATAACGATGAGAGTTATCTGCCAATTCATAGTAAAGAGAAGAATTAAGATTGCGACAAACTGAACTATATTCGTTATGAAATAAGGAAGTCCGTCAACAAAAAACCAATAGATAGAACGAGAGTCCTGATTGATCTGTGTCATAAGTCCGCCAGTCTGTCTCGATGAGAAGAAGGAGAGCGAAAGCCTTTGTATCGACTCGAAGATAGTCTTTTTGAGGTCGTAGGTCACATTCGCCGAAATCTTTGCGGTTATGATAGAATGAATCATCATAAAGACGGTGGAAAGGAGCTTTGTACCTGCTATTATAATAATTGCTTTCGCTATCTGTCCGTAGAAGGAGCCTTCCATATTAAGTACTTCGTCTATAAAAAAGGTACCGCTGACGTAAGGAGAAAGGAGTCCGAGAAGCGAGGAAAGAACGACGAGGAGAAGAACGGTTAAGGAATACCATTTATACTTTAAAAAGAAGGGTATCATTTTCGAAATAAGGCGCTTCGTTTCTCCGTTTTTCAGCCCCTTGAAGAAGCTTTGCTTGCCCATCTCTCTGGGTCCGCCCGGACCACCGGGGCCGCCGGGGCCCATAGGTCTCGGTACGTCTTTTTTATGGTCTCTTTCTTTTCGAGAAAAGAAATCTTCTTGCTTAACCTCGCTATCGGTCACTGCGCGACAGATAGTAAAGGCGCCGTCCTTTGCGGAGTTTGAAAAATAAAAGAGGAGGGTATCAAGTCCGCTCGATTTATCCTTCGCAACGGCACGGCCGCCCGAAAGAAACTCCTCGACGTGAAAGTCCTCGTAATCGTCGAGAGAATATACTCTGAAGCCTCGCTCAACGGTATCGGTTCGGGTCTTTCGCATATCAAAAATATTATAAGTTTTTCTGGGGAAAATACCTCCGAGAACCTCAAGCACTGCGAGCTCGCTGTCGGTAAGCACCACAAAAGCGTCGCAAAACTCCATTTCGATGCCCATATCAGACTTAAAGAAAAGTCGGATAGTGCTCTCGGGTATTCCCTTTTCGCTGAATTTTTCGGCAATATGAGGAGGAAGCTTCATCTCCCTCTCGCGCATATCAAATTTATTGTCCTTCATAAATATACCTCTTATGAGAAGTAACTTTTCTCAAGCGTACTATATCACATAAAAAAACGACAGTCAAGGGAATTATTGTAAATATTTATATATTTTTTTGCCTTTTATACCTTGTCTTTTTCTTTCATTTATGGTAAACTGAAATGTACGAAAAAAAAATAAGGAGTCGAAAACAAATGCTTAAAAAACTTTCTTCGAGACCCACAAAGGGCCCTCTTACACTTATCGTTATGGACGGAGTCGGTATCGGCAAGGAAAATGCAGGTAACGCAGTATACTCCGCACGCACTCCCAATCTTGACGCTTTAATGAAAAGCTACCCTACCCTCTCCCTCAAGGCTCACGGTACGGCGGTTGG
>JAZQUE010000189.1:0-4024 GCA_045631145.1 Eubacteriales bacterium | reverse complement strand
CACTGCTCAACCTTCGCTCGCTGTATGGCTTGACTTTTCTTGACGCTCCGAAAGCCTCTTCGCGTCGAAAAGCCCCCGCACAGACGCCCCGAACAAGTTTAAATAAGAAAGAATAAATAATAAATAATAAAAATGGTTGATTTCGCTTTAGCGAAATCTTCCTTAATTATTCAATATTCAATCTTCAATATTCATTAAAAAAGTTCGAGCGTTTTGCCCGAACTTTTTCCCTTATATATCGTATTTAATTTCAAACTTCTTATGCCACCTTGCGCACTGCTCCTTGAAGCCCATATCGGGCTCGGTCTTGACCTGATGGAGATACTCGTGGGTATCGAAGGTTCCGTGAGCCGCCTCTATCATCGCAACTGCGATATTCGAGCAGTGGTCGGAAATTCTTTCACAGTTCGTCAGAAGGTCGGTGAGCACGAAGCCAAGCTCTATCGTACAGCTACCCTTTTGAAGTCTCGTGATGTGGCGTGTTCTTATCTCGGTGATAAGAGTGTCGATTACCTGCTCAAGAGGCTCGATTTCCCTTGCGGTGTCGAGGTCGCCCGAGGTGAAGGCAGAGACGGTGTTTCCGAGAATTTCCTTTACCGCATCGGCGAGGGTAGAAAGCTCGCGTCTCGCCTCATGCGAGAAGGATATCTCCTTGTCGTGCATCTCTCTCGAGACGTCAACGAGGTTTTCGGCGTGGTCGCCTATTCGCTCAAGGTCGGTTATGATGTGAAGAAGCATAGATACTGTCTTACTGTCGGCATCCGAAAGCTGACGCTTCGAGAGCTTGACGAGATAGGTACCGAGCTTGTCCTCGTAGTTGTCGAGTACACCCTCAAGCTCGGTGATTTTCTCTGCCTTTGCCGAGTCGAAGCTGCTTAGCAGTGAGAGCGCATCAAGTACCGAGTTTTCGGCAAGAGCCGACATAGTTTTTGAAGTAGAAAGAGCGTTACCGACCGCAATAGAGGGGACTGTAAGGAGACGGTCGTCGAGAAATGCCGACTTTTCCTTGTCGTCCTCCTTCCTTTCCTCCTTGTCCTTTATGATGATGTGAGCCGCCTTTTCGAGTGCCTTCGAGAAGGGGAAGAGAAGAGCTGTGGTAGCTACGTTGAATATCGAATGAACTACTGCAATAGAGAAGGGGTCAACTGCCTTCGATGCGAAGGTAAGGTTGAACGCTGCCCCTGCAATTATCCAGAGGACGAGAAGAACTACCGTACCGATGCAGTTAAAGAGAAGATGAACTACCGCAACTCGTCTTGCGTTTTTGCTCGCACCGATAGAAGAAATAATTGCAGTGATACAAGTACCTATGTTCTGACCCATAATGATGGGAATAGCCGTAGCGTAGGTCATAGAGCCGGTCATTGAGAGCGCCTGAAGAACACCTACAGAAGCCGACGACGACTGAATGACTGCGGTGAAAAGAGCACCCGCTATAACGCCGAGAATGGGGTTCGAGAAGGCGGTGAGAATACTTGCAAACTCGGGAATGTCTGCAAGGGGCTTGACGGAGGCCGACATAAAGTTCATACCGTACATAAGCACTGCAAAGCCGACGCAGATAGAGCCTGCATCCTTTCTCGATTGCTTTTTCGATATCGTAATGAGAAGAATACCGATAAATGCAACGATAGGGGAGAAGTTTTCGGGCTTTACGAGGCGAAGCCATACCGAGTCGCTTTCAATGCCCGTAAGGCTGAGTAGCCACGCCGTAACGGTAGTACCGATATTCGAGCCCATTGTGATGCTTATCGCCTGAGCGAGCTTCATAATGCCCGAGTTAACGAGACCGACGAGCATAACGGTAACCGCCGACGACGACTGAATAACTGCGGTGATAACCGCACCAAGCACAAGACCCTTGAAGGGGTTTGAGGTAAGACGGCGAAGTATTCCTTCGATTTTACCGCCCGCAAGCTTTTCGAGAGAGCTTGACAGCACGTTCATTCCGTAAAGGAAGAGCGCGAGACCTCCGATGAGACTGATGACAGAAAAAATATCCATATTTCGTTTCCTTTATTAAAATACTATTCTTATCGTTGTACCGACGCCGATTTCACTTTCAACCGAAAGCCTTGCCTTCATAAACATAGCGCCGTGCTTTACTATCGAGAGTCCGAGTCCCGTACCGCCTATCTCCTTTGAGTGACTCTTGTCGGCTCGCCAGAAGCGCTCGAAGATGTGGGGAATGTCCTCTTCCTTGATTCCTATTCCCGTATCCTTCACCTCGAACTCTACTCCGTCGATACGCTGAACTATTCTGACCTTCACCTCTCCGCCGTCCTTGTTGTACTTTACGGCGTTGTCGATGACGTTGAATACCATTTCCTCGACTATCTGCTCGGGGCCCATGATAAAGGGATGGTCGCCCGTGAGTGAAATCGTGACCTTCTTTTCCTTCGCCACCATTTCAAACTGCCCGATTACTGCCAGGACAAGCTCGTAAAGGTCGAGACACTCTATCTTGACCTCGACGTCGTTTCCGTCGAGCTGTGAGAGCTTTATAATGTCACCCACGAGAGTTATCAGTCGGTGTGCTTCGTCGTATATCTTACCTCCGAAGCGGATAGCGTCCTCATTGCTCACCATACCGCTTTTTAAGAGCTCCGAGTAGCCCTTGATACTGGTGAGGGGCGTTTTGAGCTCGTGGGATACGTTAGCGGTGAAGTCCCGCCTCATCGCATCCTGCTTCAAGTGGTTTTTTTCAAGCTCATCGAGCATTCTTGCGTTCTCTTTTTCACGCTCTGCTATCCTCTTGTTGAAGTCCTCAAGCTCCGAGTAGCCTGATGCGTCGGAATTAATCTTCCTTGCTATTTTCTCTGCCGTCCTTATCGGAAGGGTGAGTGAAAGGAGAATAATCGCCGTCACGCCCGTCGCCGTAGATACGAGGAAGGCGTTGAGGGTATCGAGCGAAGAAATTACCGAAACGACGAAGGTGAAAATGAAAACGCCAAGAGATATAAAAGAAGTCTTTAAAGCCGTTTTCATTATTTCAATACTGAGGGAATTTTTCTTCAATGAAGTTACCTCTTTTCAGAAATTTTATAGCCTACGCCTCTTACCGTCTCGACGAGCTCGCCTGCAACGCCGAGCTTCTGCCTGAGCGTTCTTACGTGCACGTCTACCGTACGGCTCTCGCCGTCGAAGGAGTAGCCCCAAATGCTATTGAGAAGCTGGTCGCGTGTAAGTACGATGCCACGGTTTTTGAGGAACATACAAAGCATCTTGAATTCCTTGTACGTCAGCACGACGTCCTCACCCTCGACCGTCACGACGTGTCTTTCGGGACAGACGTAGAGAGGGCCGATAGAGTACTCGAAAAGCTCCTTTTCGCTTCTCGAGGTGCGGAGTCTTGCCTTGACTCTCGCCACCATCTCCATAACTCCGAAGGGCTTTGCGATATAGTCGTCGGCACCGAGCTCGAAGCCCTGCACCTTATCTATTTCCGAATTTTTCGCCGAAAGCATTATTACGGGTACGTCGGAAGTGTCGGGCGAGGACTTCAGCTTCTTCAAAATCGAGAGTCCGTCCTCCTCCGGTAGCATAATGTCAAGAAGCACAAGCGACGGCTTTCTTTCCTTTATCTTTTTCCAGAAGCACGTCGGTGTCTCGAAGCTCTCCGCCTCAAGCCCCATATTATTCAGAGCATACGTTACCAGCTCTCTTATATTCTTGTCGTCTTCAACCAGATAAATCAATTACCTTTACCTCCAAAACGAATTTTGGGATATTTTAGCATAAAATATATAAAAGTAGTATAAATTAAAGTTAAATTTAAGTAAAAAATCTTCGTCTTTTTCCGTCATACTTCGCTACTTACTCGACTCGGCTTCGTTGGCTTACCATTTGTAAGCCTTCCTCGCCTCGCTCGTGTGCACTCGTCTGACGAAAAAATACTTCGATTTTAATCTTCGTCTTTTTCCGCAATACGTCGTTACTTCACAAAAAAGCAGCTCGACTTACCATTAGTAAGCCTTCGCTTTGGTTTTTTGCTTGTGCCTCGTCTTGCGAAAAAATACTTCGA
>JAZQUE010000188.1:0-4889 GCA_045631145.1 Eubacteriales bacterium | reverse complement strand
CCATTTACTACACCATTTTGGCGTGGAGTTATATGGAGATATATAGAAATACATTTTAATTAATGTTCAAAAAGCCTTGTACAATAAGGGTTTTATCGACTTTTATTGAGATTTATAGAGATATGAAAATGGCATATATTTTACTATACCAAGCTTCATATATTTTACTTCTCCTTAATTTTGACTAAAACATATTGTATCACAATAAGCCGATTTTTTCAAGCATTTTATATATCGAGATTAATTATATCTCCCGCACCCATAATAAGCAGAAGGTCGCCTTCTTTAAGGGTCGATTTTATATATTTTTCTATTTCTCTGAAATCTCCGACGTATTTGCCCCTCGTCACTCTGTCTGCAAGCTCATTCGAGGTAATTCCGAAGCGGTTCTTTTCTCTCGCCGCATAAATGTCGGCGAAAATCACCTCATCACAGTCCTTAAAGGCGGATACAAAATCGTCAAAGAGGTCGTGCGTCCGAGTATAGGTGTGAGGCTGATAAACTACAACGATACGCTCTTTTTCAAGAAGCCTTGCGGTCTCAAGGGTAGCCTTTATTTCGTCGGGGTGATGTGCGTAGTCGTCATAGACGTCGGCACCGTTCAGCGTTTTTCTGAACTGGAAGCGTCTGCCGACACCTCTGAAGGCGAGAAGCCCCTCGGTGACCGCTTGCTTTTCTATTCCCGAGGCGACCGCCGCAGAAATGGCGGCAAGAGCGTTAGAAACCTGAAATTCACCCGGAACGGAAAGCTTTATATGAGAGTAAAGCTCTCCCTTGACAAAGGCATCAAATTCGGCAAAGCCCTTTACCATAGCTATGTTGTCGGCGTAAACGTCGGCATCCTTCTTTTTGGTCGAATAGTATATAACCTTCCCCTTCATTCCAAGCGATGCATCAAGAGCACCGTCGTTGTCGGCAGATACTACCGCAAGGGGCGCAATATTCATAAACCTCGTATAAGAGTCTTTCATTTGGTCAAGACTTAAAAAGTAGTCGGTGTGGTCGAGCTCGACGTTTAACACCACCGCAACGGTAGGGAAGAAGGATAGAAACGAGTCCTTGTATTCGCAAGCCTCGAAAACGAAGGCGTCGTCGCCTCCCACCTTGAAGCCACCGCCGATAGCGGGAAGGTCTGCACCTATCATTATAGTAGGGTCGCATTTCGAGTGAAGAAGTATTTCCGATATCATTCCCGAGGTAGTCGATTTTCCGTGCGTGCCGGATACGCCTATCCTTGTCTTGTAGCACTTCATAAGATCTCCGAGGAAGGGCGCTCTCATAATGGTCTCAATTCCGAGCTCTCTCGCTTTGACGAGCGTCGGGAAGTCTTCCTTTATCGCCGCAGTGTAAACCACCGCCCCGACGTTTTCAAGAGACGGCTCGTCGCTTCCGTACAAGACCTTTATCCCCGCCCTTTCGACAAGGTCGGTGTAAGGACCTCTTTTTTCGTCGTAGCCTGCTACCTCATAACCCATATTTTTGAGCATAAGAGCAATAGAGGACATACTCACTCCGCCGATGCCTAAAATGAGGCAAATTTTACCGTTAATAAATTTATTATATGAAAATTTACAATTTGTTAACATATTAACACCTTTCATGTAATAAAATGCATATATACTGACTTTTAGTTGTAAAAAAATTATTAAACTTGTACAAAACAGAAAGGGAGCCAAAGTTATGAAGATCACGGACATCAAAATCAGAAAGACGTTTGATGAAGGTCCTCTTAAAGCGGTTATATCGCTTACTTTCGACGCTCAACTGGCAGTACACGACATCAAGGTAATTTATGCTAATGACAGATATTTTATTGTAATGCCCAGTCGCAAAAACTCTGACGGAACCTATCGCGACATAGCGCATCCGATCAATGCGGAGTTCAGAGCAGAGCTCGAAGAAGCAGTTCTTGCCGCTTACAGAGAAGCGCTCGAGAACGCCGAAAACGAAGTGACTGAAGAAGCAGACGTTACGGAAGAGTAATCAAGACGGGAGAGAAATCTCCCGTTTCTTCTTTACTAAAATAAAAGGAGAGGGGTAACCTCTCCTTTTATTTCGAAGACGCTACGTGTTTATTTTAACACCGATTCTCCGAAATGTCCATAGTTTTTAAACTGTTTCTGCTTTTTTTGAAACAAGATGTACGTCGGACGACCAGATAATGTGTCTCGGACATACCTCGAAGCACTTTCCGCAGGAGTTGCAAAGAGAGTAGTCTATACGGGCGAGGTTGTCAACCACCTTGATAGCGCCCGACTCACAGTTCTTTTCACATATCTTACATCCGATACATCCAACGTCGCACCAGGTTTTCGTAGACGCGCCCTTTTCGGTGCACTTACATCCAACCCAGTATTTCGCTTCAAAGGGAACGAGCTGAATGAGCCCCTTGGGACAAGCGGTAACGCATGCGCCACACGCCTGACACTTGTTGTAGTCTACTGCGGCAGTACCGCCGATAATCTTTATAGCGTCGAACTTACACGCCGAAACACAGCTTCCGAAGCCCATACAACCGTTGGGACAGAGCTTGTTTCCTCCTGCAAGTCTGACTGCCGAAACGCAGTCGAGTATGCCGTCGTAATCGTATTTGAGCTTTGCGTGGTCGTGTGTACCGCTGCACATTACCTGCGCTCTCATACGAACGTGCTCTTCTTCCTCAATTCCCATAATTTTCGAGATTGCCGAAATCGTCTCTGCCGACGAAACGGCGCATTTTGTGGGCTTTGCTTCTCCCGAAGCTACCGCCGCCGCGAATGCCGCACAGCCTGTGTATCCGCAACCTCCGCAGTTAGCAGAGGGAAGGTGCTCGGTGATTTCTTCGATTCTCGGGTCCTCCTTGACCTTTAAAAACTTCGCCGCAAAGGCAAGAGCCACTCCGAGCGCTCCTCCTATTACGAGGAACCAGACCACCGCAAGCAAAATATTTATAACGTATTCACTCATATTTATCCCTCCTTAAAGGCTTATTCCCGCAAAGCCTGAAAAAGCCATAGCGATAAGTCCTGCTGATACGAGAAGGATAGGCACGCCCTTGAAGGCGGCGGGAGGAGTTGCAAATCTGAGTCTTTCACGAACTCCTGCGAAGATGAGAAGCGCTACCGTAAAGCCGATTGCGGCAGAAAGCCCGAAAACGACCGACTCGATAAAGCTGAAGCCGTTTTGTACGTTGAGAAGCGCCGCGCCGAGAACCGCACAGTTGGTGGTAATAAGGGGAAGATAAATTCCAAGCGCCTGATAAAGAGCAGGTACGAACTTTTTGAGGAACATTTCGATTATTTGTACGAGGGCTGCAATTATAAGTATGAAGGCAATAGTTTTTATGTACTCAAGCCCCGAGGGGACGAGTACGTACTCGTAAACGAGCCAGGTGAGTGCCGACGATACCGTCATAACGAACATTACCGCAAGACCCATACCAGTTGCAGTCGAGGGCTTCTCGGAAACACCGAGGAAGGGGCATATTCCGAGGAAGCGGGAGAAGATAAAGTTTTCGGTGATTATCGCCGCAAAGGCAATGAGAAGTATTTCCTTCATATTACTTTACCTCCTTCTTCTTTTTAAGACTTGCAAGAATTTTATTCATTCCCGCAACGACGAAGGCGAGTGTAAAGAAAGCGCCTGCCGACATAATGAATATAAGCGCGGGCTCGTAGGAGGCGGGAAGAATTCTCGCTCCGAAAAGCGTACCCGAGCCGATGAGCTCTCTTATTGCCGAAACGACGACGAGTGCCATCGTAAAGCCTCCTCCCATCGCAACGCCGTCGAGCATTGCAAAGAGGGGAGAGTTCTTCGAAGCGAAGCTCTCTGCTCTCGAGAGGATAATACAGTTAACGACGATAAGGGGAATGAAAACTCCGAGCGACTTGTTTATCTCGGGCAAAAACGCCTTGATAAGAAGCTCTATTGCGGTTACGAAGCCCGAAATTACAACAATGTATGATGCAATTCGCACCTCTCCCGGAATGAACTTTCTCAATAGGGAAATGAAAACGTTCGAACAGACAAGCACCGCCGTAGTGGACAGTCCCATCGCAAGACCGTTCGATACCGAGGTCGTTACCGCAAGGGTAGCGCAGGTGCCGAGAAGCTGAACGAGGATGGGGTTCTTGTCAAAAAGTCCGTCTGTGAATATCTTCTTGATTTTTGACATTTACTTTCCCTCCTCAATTATTTTTTGTATTGTAAGTGCGGCATCGTAAATGCCGTGTCTTACTGCCTTTGAGCTGATAGTAGCTCCCGTAATGGTGTCTACCTTTTCCGCTTCGCTTGCAGTAAGTGAAGTGTATTTTTCAAGATAAGCGCTCTCTGTCGCTCTTGTGCCGACGGCAGGAGTTTCTGCGGTTGAAAGACAGAAGGCGCGAATCACCCGTCCTTCAAGGTCGCAGCCTACAATAAGTGCGATTTCTCCTTTAAAGCCAACGGGAGAAACGTCGGCGTAATAGCCGATAACGCTTCCGTCCTTGTCCTTTACTGCACCTGCGTCGTTTACGCAGTCGGTGTAGAACTTTTGGTCGTAAATCTCAAATGAATCGGTCTCAGGGAAGATTTTAAGTATCGCTTCTTCCTTTTCGCGAAGGATGTTATCTGCAATTTTGTCGGCAGTAAGGGCATTTACTACCGAAAGAATGAGAGCGATAACAACGCATATTACTGTGAGAGGAAGTGCAGGAGATAAAAACTTAAGCTTTTGCATTTTTCTTACCTCCTCCGAATTTAACGGGCTTCATTCCTCGGTCAAGATACCATACGAAAAGATTCATTATTACTATTGCAAAGGAAACGCCCTCGGGATAACCGCCGAATATTCTGATGAATACCGTGAGGAAGCCACAACCGATACCGTAGATGATGCGTCCCTTTTTGGTCGCAGGCGAGGTGACGTAGTC
>JAZQUE010000187.1:0-1793 GCA_045631145.1 Eubacteriales bacterium | reverse complement strand
ATGCCTCAGCGTCATAACGTGGCTGTCCTTATTTTCCTCAAAGGTAAACTGCATTTCCTTGACGGGGATGGTATGGGCACTGTCGGCGTAGAAGGTGTAGGAGAAGGTATGAAGCGTTCCGTTTCTTGTAATGCTTGTTACGTCATACATAAGGGAAGAATATCCGTGAGCGCAAGAGCCCGAGTAGCTTCCGTCGTCATTTTTGTGGATATAAGATTTTTTCAAGAGAGTACTTGCGAATTTATCGAGAGTAGCCTCATCGGTATATCCAAATCGTAAAGAAATATATTCCTTGAACTCGTCAAGTGTGGTGGTGAATATAAAATCTTCATTTTGCGCCATAAGAGTATGAACCGTTATGTGCAAAAGGCTGTCGAAGTTCGCTACAGGGTCGAGTAGCTCCTCATCCGACGCCGTGAAGTTATACCTTAGGAAATTTTCAATGAATTTATAATTTGCAAAAAGACCGATGTGAGATTTCTCGGGAATTTCACAGCCTTCGAAAATCTCATACCTTTCGGCAGGGCCGAAGTAGTCTACAAAGATTTGTCCCGAGTCGGTTATCTTTAAAGCGTACTCGTAAACACCGACAGGGAAATATTCACTTTCACTCTCACTTACCGACATAAGAATCTCGGCAAGATAGCAGTCAAAAGAGGGGAAGTCCTTGTACCTCTCGTGCGCTTCTTTATCGTCGTTTTCTACTATTATTTTGGTTTTTAACGTATCGTCAAAGTATTCAACGAAGGTTTTTTCACCCGTTATAATAAAGTCCGCCTTGATTTTTAATAGCTCCTCTATGGTGTCGCCCTCTATATATATTTCGAGAGCCTCTTTGTCACCGAGGTGAATTGCCGACATAAATTCTTTTGCTTTTTCCTTGTGGGATAGATTATTTCGAATTTTGAGCCAATCTCTTTCGGTTATCTTATATTCAAATTCGCCGTCAAAATCGGGTGCTTCGCTTATTTCTTCGTTTATTTCTTCGCTCTGAACAGGTGGCTCTTTTACGTCGGTTTTCTCAAAATCGGGAAGCTCTTTAGTGCAGGAAATCAAAAGTACCAAAAGTGAAAATAACAAAAAAGTCAAACATCCAAGTCTCATAAAAATACCTCTTTTTTTTCATTTTATCATATGGGGTATGAATAAATCAATAAAAATCATTAAAGTTTTTTCAAGGAAGCTTTTTTCAAAAAGCTTTACTTATAGAGAAAAGAGCCTTTCGGCTCTTTCTTTAATCTCTTTCTTTTTCTTTTTTGAGAATTTTGCCGCTGTCGGCATCAATTTCATAGTCGTATTCAAAGCCGTCTGCCTTGAAGTCGATTTCGTAGTAGCGTCTTGAGCCCTCGCGGTCAACGTCGGTGTTGAGCCTTGAAACGTCCTCTTCGCGAACGCCTGCATCGTCAAAGGCTATCTTCTTCGACTTTTCGAGCGTTATAGTTGCCTCTGCGGCAGAGGGAACCTCGGCGTTAGGCAGGGGAGAGGGGACACCGCTTTCTTCGGGGAGAATGACGTTATCGGAAATGGGAGGTGCACTTGCAGGGTCAGGGGTGTTTAAAACATCGTCGCGTACTTCGTCTGCACAGGATACAACAAGGATAGAAAGCAATAATAAAAGTATAAGTTTTTTCATAAATTTCTCCTTTTTTGGTTTGTAATTATTTTCTTCAAAAAAACTTATCGTATTCACAAAAAATTAAAAAGGCTTTGAGGATTTCCTCAAAGCCTTAAGTTATTTAGTTAAAATATTTCTTGTAAAGTCCTTCAAAGGCCTTGCCGTGTCGAGCTTCGTC